>JAFPMR010000251.1 GCA_017411235.1 Bacilli bacterium
AATACAGAATTAAAAGATAATACACATTATAAAGTTATTCTTAAAAGAAAAGATTAATGAAAGGAAACCTATGAAAAAACTATCTACTACAGAACAATTATGTTATTTATATGATATGTTATCTACTTATGAAATACAGACAGGAGTTAAAGATAAAGTAGGTATAAATTATGATGAAACTAAGAATCGTTATCATATATGGATAAATGGAAACCCTGTTAGTAATCCATTATCTTTTAATGAAACAGTTAGTTTTATGCAAGTATTATTTAAAGGTATTGAATTAGGATTAGATGCAAGAATAGGAGCATAAATATGACAAATAAAGAAAGATTTATAGATATTGTAAATAAAAATATTCATAGAGAAGGTATTGATAAGTTAATGAATTTCTTGGAAAAACGAGATTTTTATACTGCTCCAGCAAGTACAAGATTTCACGATGCTTATGAGGGTGGATTATTAGACCATTCATTAAGAACCTATTATCATTTAAAACAATTAGTTACATCATATAAAATTGATGTATCTGAAGAAACTATAGCCATTATCGCGCTATTTCACGATTTATGTAAGGTTGATTTTTATAAAATAGAACAACGTTGGAGAAAAGATGACAATAATCAATGGGAACAATATGATACTTATGTTGTAGATGAAAAAAAGCATTATGGAGGACACGGAAGTAAATCAGTATTTATTGTTCAATCTTTTATAAAACTTCAATTTATAGAAGCAACGGCTATAAATTGCCATATGGGAATGTGTGGAGATAGTACTGATTATGCTATTGGTGATGCCTTTAGAAATTATCCTATTGTGTATTTATTGCACGTTGCTGATATGCTGTCAACAATTCCTGATTTAAATTAAAAAACTAGAAAATAAGGAGCATAAAATAATGATAACTAATGATATTTTAACTATGACAGATGAAGAATTAGATTTATATATTGCAAATAATGAAACTGATTTTAATGGAAATTTAAGGGGTAGAGCATATAAAAGAGTTCAGCGCCGTAATAAAATTAATAAGAGAAAGCAGTTAGCAAAGAATGTATTTAATGTAGATGTAGAAAATGCTAATGTTAAAGTAACAGGCATTAAGTCTTATGGTTATTATGGAAAAAGACATCCTGGTTGTCAGAGAGCAAGATGTAAGATATGTCATTATTCTAAAATATATAAGTTACCTACAATAAAAGAAATTAAGGCTAATGAAAAGATGAAAGCAGAATTAGCTGATATAATATATTAAAAGTTACCTTTAGGATTAAGTACAGGAAGGAAAATAATTTTGACAAAAGTAGAAAAATTAAGAGAAGAAACATATAATGAAACTTTAAATAATTTAAATACTTATGGAAAATGTGCTATTATTAGACCTACTGGATTTGGTAAAACAGGATTATTAGTAAGAATTATTAAAAATAAAATGTATAAACGAATATTATATATTTATTCTGTTGATGAAGTTAGACAAGCAGCATTAAAGTTTTATTATAAAAATTATAAAAATAAACAAAATACTATTCCAAATGTTACTTTTATGTCATATGCAAAACTTGGTAGATTAGAAGAAGATGATATTAAAGAATTAACAAATCAATTTGATTTAATTATTTGTGACGAATATCATAGATTAGGTGGTACTGAAACTATGATAGGAATAAGAGATTTAATTAAAGTAAATCCAAAAGCACATTTATTAGGAGCAACTGCAACTCCTGAAAGAATGGATATGATAGATATTACATCATTATTTTTTGATGATAAAGTATGTAGTAATTATACATTACACGACGCTATTCAAGATAAAATAATTAAAAAACCTTATTATTGTTTTTGTGCTTATGGAGAAAATGATGCTCAAAAATTAGATAAAATTAAAAAAGATGCTATGTTAAAAATGGATAATTTAGATGGTAATGGTAGAAAATATGCCACAGAACTATTAAATGCTAGAATGATAGAAATAGCTAAATTATCTAAAATGGAATATGTTATACAAGCAACATTAAATGAAGCAAAGATTGATACTACTTATCAAAAATATCTTGTTTTTTGTCACGGATATAATCATATTAAAGAAGTACAATCTAAAGTAAGTGATTGGTTTAAGAATGTTTTTCCTAATCATCAAATAACTAAAACAATTATTACTTCTGAAAAAAGACAATATATAAATAATAAAAAGAAATTATATTCATTAACAACAAGAGATAATGCTATTGATTTATTTTTTGTATGTGAAATGTTAGACGAAGGTTATCACGGAGAAGATTTAACTGGAATTATAATGTATAGAGGTACTTATTCTAGTGTTAAATATATGCAACAATTAGGTAGAGCATTAAGTACTGGAGATATTGTTGGTAAAATTGTTTTTGATGTAGTAGATAACATTCATAGATTATCTTTATATAGTATGTTAGGAGATAAAACACATTATCGACCTTGTATGACTAATAATGAATTAAATGAATATAAAGAATTAGTAAAAAGAACTAAAGATAAAGATAATAAAGGAAATGCTATATTATTATCAGAACAAGAAAAATCAAGACTTATTGAATTAACTAAAAAATTCAAAATACAAACTAATAATAATTTAGGTAAAACTAATTGTAATTGCTTATCTCCATCAGATTTAATTGTTACTGGATATGAAGCTACTTATAAGGAACTTTGTGCTAAAACCGTAGCTGAACAAGTTGCTATGTGTTGTAGACAGGCTTGGGAAAGATGGTTAGAAAAAGGTGGAGACCCTGGTGATATGACAAGAACCTATATTATTAAACAAAAATCTCCTAAACAAGTACCTCTTGGTCCGTTTTGTAAACTAAAAAATGTTACAATAGAACAAGTATTATGGGTAATGGGAGTTAAAGGTGCTATACAACAAAATTTAATTTAAGGAATTAATATAATGTCAAATAGACTTGGAGAATCAATTAAGGCTAATAATGGTCTTATAATGACAATAATTGCATATAGAAATTCTCACGATATAGACATTCAATTTGAGGATGGTACTGTTGTTACACATAAAAAATACTATAATTTTAGTAAAGGTTTAATAAAAAATCCAAATAAAATTGTGCAAAGTAGATTTCCTATAGCAACTAGACTTGGAGAAACCTTAAAAATGAATTGTGGTTTATGTGCAACAATTGTTGTATATCGAAATACTCACGATATTGATGTTCAATTTGAAAATGGAGAATTAGCTACTCATAAAAGTTATGATAAGTTTATAAAAAAATCTATTTCTCCTGATGAAAGGAATGGACATTATTATATAACAAAAAACTGTTATATGGGTAAAACTAGAAAAATGAATAATGGTCTATATGCTACTGTAATTGATTATAGAAGTCATACTGACATAGATATACAATTTGAAACAGGATATATTACTAAACATAAAAAGAATTATAATTTTAAAATGGGTAGAATAGGTCATCCATTTCCTTATCAAATGGGAACAATAATAATACATAATCTTGCTTATATTTATAATGATGTAGGTAATTTTTATTGTACTTGTACAAAATGTGGCTATAAAGATATATTAACAATGGATGAAATAAAAAATCATAAATGTATTGAAAGAAATAACAATGGATAAAATAAATAGAGTTGGAGAACAGAATAGAGCTAATAACGGTCAAATGATGACTATTATTGAGTATAGAAA
>JAFPMR010000252.1 GCA_017411235.1 Bacilli bacterium
AATGAAAAGAAAATAACAAATAGTATTAAAAATACTACTGTAACTAAGATAGATCAAAATATTCAGTTAGATTATGATTTCTATAATGAAAAAGCTAAAGAAATGGAACAATTAGCTAGTGGACCTGTAGAAGGTAAATTAATTTTAACAATGCATATTGAGTTAGAAACTAAATATGATAAATTTGCTAAGAAAGTTACTAAAGATGATGTTATAGAAGCATATGTTCCATTATTATCTAATCAAGTATCTACAAAGATGGTTAGTGAACCTAATAGTACTGATAAATATGAAGAAAATGCTAAACCTCAATTAGTTAATGAATCAATGTTGTATTCTGGTGTAGCAATTATTATTCTAGATACAATGTTCTTGTTATCAGGTATTTCATTTATGTTTAAATCAACACCTAAGAAGAGTAAATATTGCAAATTAAGAGATGGTTTATTAAGTGAATATGATAGTGTTATTGTCAAAGCTAGAAAGATGCCTGATATAAAAGGTAAGAATTTAGTTGATTGTTATAGCTTTGGTGAATTAATGGATGCTCAAAAGATAGTTGAAAAACCGATTATTTATTATGAAATTGTTAAAGATCAAAAATGTGTGTTCTTTATTATAGGTGATGATGATATTTACGAGTATACATTAAAGGAATGCGATATTGAATTTTAAAAGACTTATTTAAGTCTTTTTTTCTTGGTTTATAATGTGGTATAATTAAGTAGGTGATAGTAATGAAAAAGAATGGTTATACAGTTAAAGAGATGTTAGTAGTTATTATTGTCCTTGGGGTTTTTACTTTGGGTATTATAGGATTTACTTCTAATGCTTATAAAGATCAAACTAAGGATTATTACGAAGAAAAAGTATTGTTAATAGAAAAAGAAGCTGCTATATATGGAGCAACTTTGAATAATTTAAAAGAAGAAGGAAACTTAGTAATTACTGTTAAAGACTTGGTTGATAATGGTTATTATGTAGCTGATAATAGCAAAGGTGATGTTATTGATCCTAGAAATAGTAAAGCTACTTTAAACGGAACTAAGATTAAATTAACGTATAGTGAAGATGGAAGTATAAAAGCAAAGGTTATTGAAGAAGACTAGGTCTTCTTTTTTTCTTGTCAAAGTAGTGTCAAAAATTTAACAAAATACTATATTAAAATGTAAAAGTTATGTATGATTATAATGTAAGGACGTGATGAATGTGATATATCCTTCTATTGACAAATTATTAAATATTGTCGATTCAAAGTACATTTTGGTTCATGTAGCTTCAAGAAGAAGTAGACAGATGTTAGATAATAAACATTTTCAAATGAAACAAAGTGAATATGTTAATAAAAAAGAATTAGGAAGAGCTTTAGAGGAAGTAGAAAAAGGATTGATTACAATAAAGATGAATTAATTCTTTTTTTATGCAAAAAAAAGAGTTCCAAATGGAACTTGATAAACATAAAATTATGAATTTCTTTCTTCTTTTTTTAATGTTCTTGCTTCTCTAGCAGTTAGAACAACTTTTTCACCATCAATAGTTACTTTTTGGAAATTAGGTTTTTGAGCATGCTTAGTAGCGTTTAGAGCATGACTTCTTCTATTTCCAGTTAAAGGTTTTTTAGTACTTACTTTCTTTGCCATAGTTACGCCTCCTTTAAATCACTTCGTTAATAACTTTACCATAAGAAGTGAGAGAAGTCAATTAATTTATTGGCTTTCAAGGAAATATACCATTATTAAATGCAAAAAAATGTACGCATTTTAGTTTAATAGTGGTTATTATTTTGATATAATAATACCAGAAGGGTGGTAATGTTATGTTTATACCTTTAGGTGTTAAAACAGATTATTCATTGATGAATAGTTTAATAAAAATTGATGATTTAATCACATATTTAAAGACCAATAATATTACTGCTTGTGGAATACTTGATGATAATTTATTTAGTAGTATGAATTTTTATAACTCTTGTTTAAAGAATGATATTAAACCAATTATTGGTTTAGTAGTAAAAATTGGTGAAAACAAGATTTATTTGTATGCTAAAAATTATGATGGGTATTTAAATTTATTAAAAATTAATACTAAGGTTCAATTAAATGAACTATCTTATGTAGATTTAAAAGTTTATAAAGAAAATGTTATTTGTGTGATGCCTTACAGTAGTAAGGATATTTATGATGAATTAAAAAAGATATTTAAAGATTTGTATATAGCTTATGGTAATGATTATGAGAAGAAGAATGCTTTAATAATAGATAAGAATATTATTTATATTAATGAAATAAGAATGTTTGATTTTAGTGATGTTAAATATTTAGGATTACTTAGAGAAATAGATACTGGTGAAGAAACAGATCTAGCTTTATATAGTGATGCTTATTTAACTAAAGAAGTAAGTGAAGTAGATGCTAAGACCACTTTTGAGTTTAGTAAGTTAATTAATTTAGAAATAAAAAAAGATGGTAGATATATACCTCATTATGATGACAAGATAGAAGATAGTTTTAAATATTTAGTAGCACTATGTAAAAAAGGATTAGAGAAAAGATTAGATAATAATGTTACTAAAGAATACTTGGATAGATTAAAAATGGAACTTTCTGTTATTAACAAGATGGGATTTGTTGATTATTTCTTAATTGTTTATGACTATGTTAAGTTTGCTAAGACACATAATATCTTAGTTGGTCCAGGAAGAGGTTCTGCAGCTGGTTCTTTAGTTAGTTATGTATTAGGTATTACTAATATAGATCCAATTAAGTATGATTTGTTGTTTGAAAGATTCTTAAATCCTGAAAGAGTAACAATGCCTGATATAGATATTGATTTTGAATATACAAAGAGAGATCAAGTAGTTGATTATGTTAAAGAAAGATATGGCAAAGAGAAGGTAGCTAATATTATTACTTTTGGTACTTTAGGTGCTAGAGCAGTTATTAGAGATGTAGGTAAGTGTTTAAATATTGATAATGGTGTTATTGATCGTTTAAGCAATATGTTAGATCCAAGATTAGATTTAGAAGATAATCTAAAGAATAAATATGTTTATGAATATGTTAATAATAATAGTGAGATTAAGAAGTTATATCAAATTAGTAAAAAACTAGAAGGATTAAAAAAATATATTGGTACACATGCTGCTGGTGTAGTTATATCATCAGAAGAATTAGATAATGTAATACCAATATGTGTTAATGATAATATGCTTCTTACTGGTGTAACTATGGAATATTTAGAAGAGTTAGGTCTTTTAAAAATGGATTTCTTAGCTTTAAGAAATTTAACTATTATTCAAAATGTTATAGAGTTAATTGAAAAAGAAACTAAAGAAGAATTAGATTTAAATAAAATACCTTTAGATGATAAAAAAACTATGGAAGTATTTTTGAATGTTGATACGGAAGGAATCTTCCAATATGAATCTTCTGGTATGAAGAATTTCTTGAGTAAGTTAAAACCTACTACTTTTAATGATTTAATTGCAGCGGTTGCTTTGTTTAGACCAGGACCAATGCAAAATATAGATACATTTATTAAAAGAAAAGAAGGCAAAGAAAGAGTTGTTTATCCAGATGATTCTTTAGAAGATATTCTTGCTAGTACATATGGTATTATGATTTACCAAGAACAAATAATGCAAGTACTAGTTAAGATGGGAAACTATTCTTTTGCAGAAGCTGATAATATACGTCGTGCGATGAGTAAAAAGAAACACGATGTAATGGAAAGAGAACGTGAAATATTTATTGAACGTTCTTCAAAGAATGGATATACAAAAGAGAAAGCTAATGAAGTGTATGATTTAATTATTAAGTTTGCTGATTATGGATTTAATAAAGCACATTCTGTATCATATGCTTTAATCGGTTATCAAATGGCTTATTTAAAAGCAAACTTCCCAGTATATTTTATTGCTAATTTACTTAATATGAGTATTGGTAGCGATGTTAAAACTAAAGAATATATTGATGAAGCCAAGAAGAAAGATATTAGAGTATTTAAACCTAATATTAATGTAAGTACTAATGAATATTTAATTAAAGATAAAGCTTTATTATTGCCTTTAAGTACAATTCATAATGTAGGTGGAGCAGCAGTAGAAGATATTATTAATGAACGAGCCAATGGTAAATTTAAAGATTTCTTTAATTTTGTTGCACGTACATATGGTAAAAGTGTTAATAGAAAAACAATTGAAGCTTTAATAGATGCTGATACATTTAGAGATTTTGATATAAATCATAAAACATTATTTAAAACAATTGATAGTGCTTTAGATTATGCTAGTTTATGTAGTGATTTAGATGAATCATTAGTCATGAAACCTAATTATGAAGTAAGTGATGAATATGATGATACGGAGTTAATGAATAAGGAAC
>JAFPMR010000001.1 GCA_017411235.1 Bacilli bacterium
CATTTAATTTAGTTGTAGAACCATCAATTTCGATAGTAATACCTTGTATTCTTTTACTCATATTAACCTCCTTTAATAAATATTAAAAAAAACCTTCACAATGGAAGGTTCTTTGTAATGTCTATTAGATAGATGATGGTGTTTCATAAACACTTGTTAAGAAAGCATTATAAGTTGCTGTGTTATCATCATTTGGTTCAATAAATATTCTAACTAACTTATCAGTAGGTCTAGGCATTGCCTTAATTGTAAGTGTTTCAGTTTGAGGTTCTTTTGATGCCTCAATAGTTGCACTTGCAGTTGTAGGTCTAGTTAGTGAACAATTATAATACCAATATTTTCTATTCTTTGCATCTCCATCAATTTGGAAACCAAATGCAAAGTTTTTAAACTTATCATTTGAAGTTTCAATGTAAGCACCATTAGTGTCTACTACTTCACCCATTATTCCTGTTCTAATTGCATCAGGTATTAAAGCAATTTCTAAATCGCCTTCATAACCTTGATTTGCTGTTGCACTAAAATAAATGTAGTTATCAGCATAAAAGTCATTAGTATCACCTTGTGGTTCTAAACTTAAATTGACAGCACCATTTACTGCAATAGGTGAACCATAAGTGCCATCACTATTCATTACTGCCATAACACAATTAGATAGTCCAAACTTTACTTTATTATTTGCCATAATTAATATTCCCTCCTATATTTCATAAAAATTATGATATATTTTTTCATCATTGTCCCAAACCTCATCATTCTTATCAAATGAGATTTTGTTTTGTGTTAATAATCCTTCTATTTGTCTTTCTAATGCAATTTCCTTCTTTTCAGTTACAAGTTCTATTTCATAATTAAAAAACTGATGATAAGTTATACCATCAGCTCTAAATGTATCAGGTGCTATTTCCCTATATACTAAAAATGGGATTGATATTTGTTTGTTTGAATCAAAGTGGTCATAAGCAACAGGAATATCTAAAGTTTTTAATAAATCATACAAGTCTTTATGTTCAATCATAAATTACCCTCCATTTTTTATTACTTGTTCAACATCTCTTTCAAATGCTTGTATGCACTCATTTTCAACAGGTGCAATATGTACAATAGGGGTAGACTTCTTACCATTTCTTAAAAGGTGTGGTTTTTCTAGTAAATGAGTTAGCTGCCAATCAGTAGCATTGTAAATGGTTGCTTTAACAAACCCTCTGCCACTCTTCTTTTCAACTCTCCAACCTTTACTATAAGAACCTGTCCTTTTTGGTGAAGTCACTTTTAACTTATTTTTCCCATTTTCTGCAACCTTTATTGCACTTTCAGTTATTCCTTCCTGAACTTCATACGAATATTCATTAAGGATTTCATTAATATCAATTAATTGGTTATATTTTGCCATTAATTAATACCAATCTTTTTAGAGCATACTAATACAATGTCAAACTTGTTTTTAGGTTCTACAACCCTAATAACTTCATATACTTCATTATTCCATTCTACTCTTGGTTCACCATTATAATTAAGTTTCTTAATTACAAACTCAATACTAGGTGTTAAACCAATTTCCACTGCACTATAAAACTCATTAGTTCTTACACTTTGAGTTTTAGCATAGCACTTCTTGGAAGAAGTAAGGGAAGAGATTTGATTACCAATATCATCTTCCCCTATACCTTCAGTTAATAAATAAATTATTTCACTATATTCCATTTCATGCCTCTATATATTCAATCAAATGTCTTAAAACATCTTTTTGAATAGAATAACTTTTAG
>JAFPMR010000253.1 GCA_017411235.1 Bacilli bacterium
AGTTAAGAAACCTAAACCATTATTTGTAAAATCAGTTGTATTACTTTCATATATCTTCATACACATCACCTACAAATATGCTTTCTTATAACTTGCACTTAAACTTGTAACACCTGTGCTTTCATAAGTGTTTTCTCCATTTTTGAAATAAGGGAAATCTCCACTCATTTCACTAGCAGCATTCACACCATTTTTAGTTATCACTTTATTTTCACAATCTAATATATATGTTGTTGCATCTTCATTTGAAGTAGTGAACTCTACACCATTTATAAGAACATCAGCACCACCTGCACTAGCAACTAATGTTAGTGTAGGATTGATTCTAGCTGTTGCACCTGTAATTGTAAAATCATCAGTTATTGTTAAAGTTGTAGGTGTTATATCATGTGCTATTGGATTCACCATAAATTGAATAGCAAATGACTTAAACATTTGTACTTTTTCAAATGGTATAGCATTGTTTACTATTGCAGTATATTCTTTCTCATTATCAAATGAAAGTGTGCCATAACCATCTAAAAATGCCTTTATATCATCAAAGTTAGCAGTTTCTTTTGCATGACATTCAATTTGTAAAGAAAAGGGTTGATAAGTACCTTTATCAATACTTAAAAACCCATTTCTACCTGCTACTGAATATGTTTCTATATCTTTTTTGCCTTTTGAAATAGTAGGTGTTTTTTCTACTACTATTCCATAAGTACTTAAATCTATTCCTTTCCATTTAACCATTAGTTACCACCTCTCGCTAAAGCACTATTCTTCCTATAAAACTCTAACTCTTCTGCAAGTGCTTGAACATCTTGTTGTCTAGTATTGTTAAAGTTTTCAATTTGTATAATTAATGGATTTGTATTAGCAGTAGGATTTATTGTAGGATTCAAGCTGCCATCTATTCCATTATTAAGGTCTACCATTGCACTCTTAACTTGCTTTATAGTATCAGGTACACCTTTTTCAATACCAACACCTATACCTTGAGTTATATACTCACCCAAAGGGTACATGGACTTCGCAGGACTTGCGATGCCAAAAAATGACTTAATTGAACTTGTGATTTTCTTTCCTACCTTCTTTATTGTATCTTTAACTATATTGCCAAAGTCTAACATACCATTTAAAATACCTTTTAAGACATTTTTACCTAACTCTAACCAATTAGTTTCAGTTAGAACTTTCTTCATATTATCAAATAAACCTTTGATTAGTTTTGGAACTGCTGCTAACAAACTAGGAAGTGCTTTTATTAAACCTCTATTAAGTTCTAAAATTAGTGTTAAAGCAGCACCAATCATCATTTCTAACATATCAGGTTTAGTTAATGTTTCTACCAATTTAACTATTAGTTCAGGTAGTCTTTCAAGTAATCTTGGAAGTGCTATAAATATGCCTTGTGTCAATGCAATTATTATTTGAAGTGCTGCCTCAATTATCATTGGTAGATTATCTATAACAACTTCAACTATTTTTAAAATACAATCTACTATTGTAGGTATTAGTTCAGGTAGACTTTCTCCTATACCTGTTGCAAGTGCAACTATTAATGTTAAACCTAACTCAATTATTGTAGGTAGGTTTTCAGTAACAAAAGTTGCAAAACTTTTTATAAGTTCAGTAACTGCATTTTTAATAGCGGCTGTATTTTTGCTAACCATATCAAATAACTTATTTATTAGATTAGTTATTGCAGTTAATAATTGTGGAATCAAACTAAATAATAAACTTGCTATTTGTGGTATTAATGTTTCAAGTAGAGTTCCTATGCCACTTAATATTTGTGGTGCAAGTTGCCCTATTGCATCAGTAACATTTGATAAGAATGTAGTTACTGCGGTTGCAAGTTGTTCAGGACTACCGCTACCATTTAAGAAGTTATCAAATGCCGCTTTCATTGCATTTGCACTACCGCTTATTGTAGTTGATGCCTCTTGAGCAGTTGTGCCTGTTACACCTAGTTCTTCTTGAATAACATGAATAGCATTGTATACATCACTTAAATTATTTATGTTATATTTAACACCACTTATTTCATGTGCATCTTTTAATAATCTTTGCATTTCTTTTTTTGTGCCACCATAACCTAATTTTAAGTTATCTAGCATAGTATAGTTTTGTTTTGCAAATCCTTGATAAGCATTTTGGATTGATGACATATCAGTTCCAAACTTATTAGCATTATCACTCATATCTCTAAATGCCATATCAGCAACATCTGCTGCTTTTGCAGTATCTCCACCTAAACTTTGAAGTAAACTAGCACTAAATGAAGTAACACCTTTCATGTACTCATTTGCACTAA
>JAFPMR010000254.1 GCA_017411235.1 Bacilli bacterium
GATGCAAAAGGATGTATCTAATCCTGGTACTATTTATGTATACTTAGATAATGAACTAGTAATAACAGCACCCGATAATTATAGTATTACTACATTTATGGGAAGATTAATGGAACACTTCTCTTTCCCAGAGGAGTGTAACTTTATGCCTTTTATTCTAGATTACTATTATGCATTCACTAAGGGCACAGAAGAACTTGATTTAAGTAAAGCTATCATATGGGAAGAGCCTAAAGATCCAGAATTCTTTAAAGAAAAAAGAGATAAAAAAATAAGAGAAAGAATTAAACTGGATATAGATAGATATTATGCTATGCGCTTAGAAGCTCACCTGTTTCATTATGGAATAGATGTAGATAAGATAACTAAAATAATATATGTACCATTCATAGACCCTAGAGAAATTATTAAATTTGCTAAAGAAACCAGAAATAAACAATGTGGTTTCTTCTGTGAAATAGGTAAGGATAACCTTAGATTTGAGGAAGAAATGGGTAATCTTGAATGGGTAGTAAAAGCTCTTAAACTAGATCCAAGAATAGAGTATACAGTAGATTCTCTTACAGAATATCTTGAGGAATTTGATAATGACCCTAAGTATCCTGTAAAAGATGGTGTATATCTTATAGTGGATGAAGATAAAACTATATTTGATAGCCTAATAGAAATATTTAAACCAAGTAATAAACATGTAGGTTTATTTATTATGCTGGAACTCAAGCCAGGCGATCATATCTAGTTCTTTCTTACGCAATATATACTGGTTATTCAACCATTCATTTGTACCATTCTTACGAACGTAGGAATGGTATTTACTATCTAAGCTGTCATAGTCTTTGTAATCATAGAATATATTTGATAAATCTTCAGGATATTCTTCTACTTGAGCATGATATTTTCTTGGCATTTAGCACCTACTTATAGTATATGAGACATAATCTATTATAACATAATATATGTAGGAGAACCGAATGAGTAATTGTTGCTGTTGTAAAAATGCGTCATGGAACAACTTTAATAAAGAATTTCCTATTACTACCCACTTACAGGGAACACTTCTGTCACCTGTAGGAGAGCCTTTACCTAATGCTGTTATTACATCAGAAATGACTGATGCTGATGGTAGCTATGTAGGTGTAAGAGTAAGTGTAAGAACAGATGAAGATGGTAAATACAACTTTAAACTGGTTGGCGGTTACCATAATATCTATGTAGCCAAGACAGAAGATGATACAGAGAAACTAATAGGTAAAGTACATGTAACTGGTAATGACTATGATACTGTATACACTTTAGAGGCACTATTAAATAAATAACTTGACACTCCTTATAAATAATAACTAACGTGATCTAGATCACACAAAGGAGATACTATGCTATTTTTTAATATATTAGCTTTTATAGGTTTAATTGCAGTTAATTTAGAACCTGAATTAAAACTTATTATATTTGTATTGCTATATCTTATTGATATGCTTTGGCTTAAGAAATCTTTAAAAGATGTATAAAGACCCTACGGGTCTTTGAGGTCTTTTAATTAAGAGGTATTAAATGAATGTAACAGATATTAAAGTATTTAACATACAGAGTGCATTAGAGGGTATGAGAAACCCTCTTGAATCATGGGCTAAAGGAGATACTAAAGATGGTATTATAGGCCCTAAAGACATGGTATTAGCTAAATCCCTTATAAAGGGAGGAACAGAGCATAGAAAGTTTCTAAGACAGATTTTTGTAAGTATGTATATACAAGCTCCTATGTACTGGTTTGCTGAATTGGATACATATAAAATAGGTACTACTCGTAACAGTACCAGCTTTATGCATACAGGCTTAAAACAGCCATTTGTTCTAGGTGATTTTGCTCATTCAAAAGATAATGAATATTGGCTAAATAATATTAATTATTTAAACAAACTAAGGGAGGAATATAATAATACTAAATCTCCTGAAGTATTTGAAGAATTAAGAAGCTTTTTACCTTCTGGTTTTATTTATGGTTCTACTCTTACAATGAACTATGAGAATGTATTAAATATGATAAACCAAAGAAAGAATCATAGACTATCAGAATGGAGAGAACTCTGTAAGATTCTAATGGATTTACCATATATTAAAGATTTCTATTCATAATTATTTTCCTTAAAGTCAGATGTAAAGTCCCTGTTATAGGGACTTTTTTCCAACCAATAAC
>JAFPMR010000255.1 GCA_017411235.1 Bacilli bacterium
ATAGAACAAAAAGTAGAACAATTAAAAGAAGAGATACATGCTGCACTATTTCATGCAGTAGGTACAAGTTACTACAATCAAGTAGCACAGGAAAAAAGTAAAGAGTTGAAACTACTACTAGAAAAAAAGTAGTTTTATTATTTAATATGTACACCACTATATGTGGTGTTGAGTAGATATATTCTCAAAGTGTTGGGTAGGACTATAAAATGAAGAAGGCAAAATAAAGGTAGTTTGAAAGCCCCCATGTTGATTTGCTGTATCTATTCAATACTGCACATAGTGTAGTTCAATAAAAAGGGTAGTTTCTTATTTAGGTAAGAAAAGGGAAATGTGGAACTCTTTTAAATTGCATTTGGAGGGTTTGTTATAGAGTTCAAATATAGGAAGGAAGGTATATATGGAAAAGATTATAAGAATCTCAACTAAAGATTACAAAATGAAAGCGAGTGCATTAACTCAATTTAGTTATAAGAATGAAACAGGCAGAAGTTTCTTAAATGATTTACAAACTTTAACTGAACTAAAAGATAATGTTGATATGAATGCACTTGATAATGTAACTGAACTAGTTTTAAAGATTGCATTTATAATGGTGAAAGAGGCGGACAAAACACAAGCAACTAACTATGAAGAGTTTTTAGGTGGCATTGAAAGTCTTTATGATGATACTAATTGGATTCAAGAAGTATTAGAGTTGGCATGTTCACCCTTATCAAGGCAGCTACAAACAAATCAAAACTAAATCTAATAACAATGAACCAATAGATGAGTATGAGGTAGTTGCCCTAGCAAAGAGATTAAATATAACTATGGAAGATATGTCTAATATGAGTTTTGTTTCTTTAATTAATATTCTGCTATCAAGTGTAGAAGATGAAAAAGAACAAAAAGCAACTCAAGAGGACATAGATAAGTTTTTTGGGTGAGGTGATATAGATGATACCAAAAAAAATCCATTATATATGGTTTGGTAAAGGTGAAAAAAATGAAAGAGTAAAACATTGCATAGAAAGTTGGAAAAAGTATCTACCTGATTATGAAATAATTGAGTGGAATGAAGATAACTTTGATATTAACTACAATGATTTTACTAAAAATGCTTATGCAAATAAAAAATGGGCATTTGTTAGTGATGTTGCTAGATTATGGGTATTATACAATGAAGGTGGTATATATATGGACACTGATGTTGAAGTGTATAAATCATTAGACCCTTTTTTAAATGATGAAGGATTTACAGGATTTGAAGATGTACACTACCCTGTAACTGCAACACTTGGTGCTGTTAAAGGTAACCCTGTTATTAAATTAATGCTAGATTATTATAATTGCATTGATTTTAAATTATATGAAAATTGGCAAGACTATATTAAATATCAAGAAACTAATACTTGCATAATGAGCAATATATTTAGTATTTTAGGGGTAAATAGAGATTGGAATGCAACTCAAAGAATAAAGCATTTCACTATATACCCTCAATCTTACTTCTTTACAAAAGATGAGGGTTGGACTTGGCATAGTTTTAATGGTAGTTGGTGATTATAATGATAGAGCATGACAATATACTATATATAAGGGACATATCACCATTAGGTGGTGTAGAAACTTTTATATGGGAAATGTTAAAGAAATATAGCAAATATGATATAGCAGTAGTATATAAAACTGCTGATAAGAAACAACTTGAAAGATTAAAACAATATTGTATGTGTTATCAACATATAAATCAAAAGAT
>JAFPMR010000256.1 GCA_017411235.1 Bacilli bacterium
ATATAGGTCTCCCCTAACTCACATAATTATACCAAATATAAGTGATTAATTCCAATTTATTTAATCTATGATATAATTACCTTGGAGGTATTGCTTATGATAATTGGTGGTAATAAAGACAAAGTTATAGACAATATTATTAAGAATATAGAAGATAATGAATTAAATAAAAAAGTTGAAACAGATGATCCTGAGTATACTGATGAAGAAAGAGAAAAAGTTATTAAGCATTTTTTTGATATAAGAAAGAATAAATTAAAATTTAAGGTAGCTAGAATGCCTGCTTTAAAAGCTTTAAATGATATGTGTAAGCAAATGGATCCTATTATAGAAGTAGATGGTTTAGATAAGATTCCTGATGATTTGAAGAATGGTATTATTACATGTAATCATTTTAATCCAATGGATAATATTATTGTTAGAAAAGCTATTAAAGAAAAATATAATAAGGATTTATATATTGTAGTACAAGATACTAATCTATCTTTACCTGGAGAGTTAGGATACTTTGTATCACATAGTGATGTTATTCCTTTAAGTAAAAGTCCTAGTTATATTATTAATACTTTTACACCAGAGTTAGAAAGAATATTAAATGATAATAATTTTGTATTAATCTATCCTGAAGAAGAGATGTGGGTTAATTATAGAAAACCTCGTCCATGTAAGAGAGGTTCTTATCAATTTGCTCATCAAGCTAATGTACCTGTTATTTCTTGTTTTACAGAATTAATAGATATGGATGAAGATGATAATGAACAATTTAAACAAACTAGATATGTAATACATGTACTTGGTGTTATTTATCCTGATCAAGAAAAAGGATTAAAGTCTGATAGTTTAGATATGGCTGATCAAGATTATAAACTTAAATGTGATGCTTATGAAAAAGCATATGGTAAGAAGTTAGATTATAAATTCGATTTTAGTGATATAGCTGGTTTAAAGAATTACAAAGGAAAAGAAGTAAAATAATTTACTTCTTTTTTTATTCTTCGTAATCTCTCTTTTTTCTTTCTTTTCTTAGAGTTCTTTCTCTACTTTCATGTGATGCATGACGAGAATCTTTTCTAGTTGTTAATTCATTACGTACTCTTCTATAAGCTCCACGGATACCATGTTGTTCATAAATATGTAATAATTGTTGTAATTCATAATTACTTAATTCAGATAATTCTATTTCATTTATGTTAGGTATTTCTTCTTTCTTTTTTGGTTGTTCAACATATGTACCTAAGAAACCAACCTCTTCATAAACATATGATGGATTAAAGTATGGAACTATTTTACCTTCAGTATCTTCTACTAAGAATACTTCTCCATCATATATAAGACTAGGATTATCTACTATATATTCAAAACTTGGTCTTACAAGTTTTGGTAATAGTGCTTTAATATCACTATGAGTTATAGGTCCTGATAGAATATTATTATCTCTAATTCCTAATACTCTTGATAGAAAGGATTGAATGGATATACTTTCTTCTGCCAATCTTGTAAGTCTTTGTTTATCTTGTTTTAGTTTTTTTCTGCTTGCCATATCAAATCCTCCTGAACATGGAGTTTATTATACCACTAAAAAATTTTTTTACTATAAAAAAAAGAACAATTACTAATTTGTAACTGGTTCTTGTTCATAAATTATATCTAAACGTTCATTTACTTTGATTTTGAATTTATAAGTAACTGTTCTTCCACTAGCTAAAAGATGACTTGTAGTTAGTGTTGCATCTCCTTCTTTTAGAGAACGAAGATTTATTTTGATATCTTTTCTACCACTGCTATTTGTTTCTTCTTCAATTGTAATAGCTGCTATATCATCGGATAGATGATATTCAAAGTTTTCTGTATTTGATATTTTTATTGTTGTCGTTTTATTATCAAGTTCTTCTTCATTGAGTTTTTCCATTTTCCATGTAAATAAGCTACTCTTTTCGTCTGGATTTAAATAGTATGTTACGATTTTTCTTGGTGATTCAAAATGGTGTGCTGTGTATTCTTTTTCAGAACCATCACTACCTTTTGATTTTTCTTTTGTAGTGTAGTAATAAACATCATACTGAACTTCAATAGTATATTTCTTTTCGTTGTCCATTATTCTAACTACATTATATGTATCATCTTTTGTTTCATAAATATAATCATAAGAAACAGTATCAATAAATAAGTCTGCAGTTGTAGTTGATGTTTCTACTACTAAGTCCCATTTCTTATTAATTACATCATGCTTTTTTAATTGTTTTAAAATTTTGTCGCGATCTTTTGAAAATGTACATCCTGTTATTACTAAAAGAATTAAGAAAAGACTTATGAATAGTTTGATTCTTTTTTTCATATTATCACCTATTTTAAATGTATCATAATATGTAGTTTTTAGTTATAAAAAAAAGAAGTGTTTACACTTCTTTATTCAAATGTTTTAGATACTTCTTCAAGGTATTCTCTAATTTTTAAATGTTGAGGACATACTCTTTCACATTGTCCACACTTAATACAATCAGATGCTTTACCATTATCTCTAGTATGAATGTTGTAGTACATGCTACTATTCCAATCATTGAATTGTACTTTAGCATTATAGCAAGAGAATAGATCTGGTATAGATATTTTCATAGGGCATCCTGCTACACAATATCTACATGCTGTACAAGGTATACCACCAAGATTCTTTAAGATATCAGCTACTTGTTCTACTGCTTTATATTCCTCATCATTAAATGGTTTAAAGTCTTCCATGTAACTAACGTTATCTTGCATTTGTTCTAAATTAGACATACCAGATAATACCTTATAAACACCAGCAAAGGAAGCTGCAAAACGAATAGCAAATGACGCATAACTTAGTTTATCTTTGTTTACTTTATCTAATACTTCTTTTGCTTCATCTGGTAATTTAACTAATCCGCCACCTTTAACTGGTTCCATAATAAGAATTGGTTTATTGTGTTTTCTACATACTTCATAACATAATTTACTTTGAACACCGGCATCTTGATAATCTACATAGTTAAATTGGATTTGTACTATTTCTACTTCTGGATGTTCTGTTAAGATCATATCTAAGACATCAGCTGTATCATGGAAGGAAATACCTACATGTTTTACTTTTCCTTCTTTTTTTAATTCTTGGGCTACTTCATAAGCAGCGCATTGTTTAAACTTAGGATAATTTTTTGCTCCTTGAGCATGCATTAAATAATAATCAAAGTATTCTACACCGCAAGCTTTAAGTTGTTCTTCAAAGAATGATTTTATATCTTCTTTTTTATTGAAGTAACTATCTGTAAGTTTGTTAGTTAAAATATAATCTTCTCTTTTATATCTTGGTGCTAGACAAGCACCAATGGCTTTTTCACTTTTACCATCTATATAACCATGAGCAGTATCAAAGTAATTGAAACCATGCTCCATAGCATAATCAATCATTTTGTTAAATTCATCGTAATCAACTTCACCATTTTTCATAGGAAGTCTCATACATCCAAACCCAAGTTTCTTTTCCATTTTATAACTCCTTTAACATTGCTTCTATTGCTCTTCCACGATGAGATACACTATTTTTTTCTTCTTCAGTTGCTTCACCGAATGTCTTATTCAAGTCTTTTGATAGAAAGATACAATCGTAACCAAAAGATTTGTCTCCTTTTTCTTCTTCAATAATTGTTCCATATGTTTTACCTACAAATACTTTGTGAGTATTATCAGGATAATAAACGACAATAGTACAATTAAAGAATGCTGTATGATCTTTATCTTTTAATTCTTTTCTTAGTTTATCTCTATTAGCTTGATCAT
>JAFPMR010000257.1 GCA_017411235.1 Bacilli bacterium
GATTCAATTTATAGGAGTTGCTAATAATAAATGTAAAGCACAAGTTTTATCTACTTATAATACAGATAATACTATTTATATTGATGATAATAGTTATAATCTTAATGAAATTGAACAAATATTAGATAAAGATATGCCACATAAGATTAAATTATGGCATTTATCTACATTATTAAATTATATGGAGGAAATTAAATAAATGGGTAGAAGAAAGAAAGAAGAAGAAACAATTATTAACACAAATATCTATAAGGAAGATGATATTGTAGAAGAAACTAAAAAGGATTTTGTTATTTTTGCTAATGAAAATAATTTCTTTAGAGCGATGCCTTATTTAACTTGTGGTTTTAAGCCTATTGCTGGACACGCTTTATGGGCTATGAAAGTAAATAAAAGAACTTCTGATAAATCATATACAAAATCAGCTAAAGTTGTAGGAGAAATAATGTCTTATTCTCCACACGGAGATAGTTATGGTTCTTTAGTAAGAATGGCACAAGATTTTATATATCATATTCCATATATTGATGGACACGGTTCTTTTGGTTCAGTTATTGGAGGACCTACTCCTGGTGCAAGTAGATATACTGAAATGAGATTATCTAAATTTGCAGAAGATGTATTATTTTATAATACTAAACTTCTTGATATGGGATTAAATTATTTAGAGGAAGATGAAGAACCTATTATTAATACTTGGACACCTTTATTACCTTTATTATTTATTACTAATACTGAAGGTATGGGTTCTACTATAAGAAATACTTGGTCTAGTGGTAATTTATTTGAATTTAAGGAACAATTACTTAATTATTTAAAGACAGGTAAGGTTGATTGTTCTAAAATATATCCAGATTTCCCTACAGGCGGTGTTATTGTAAATAAATCAGAAATGAAAGATTTATATGAAACTGGTAAAGGTACTATTAAATTAAGAGGTAAAACTGAAATTGATGGTGATACTATTAAAATATTATCATTACCATATCAAGTATATCCTGAACAATTTATAGATAGTATTAAAAAATATATGATGAATAATGCTCATACTATTAAAGATGTAGCTAATAGATGTGGTAAAGAAGGATTTTTAATAGAAATTGAGTGTGAAAAAGATACAGCTAATTATACATTACAAAGATTATTTACAAAAACTTGTTTACAAGTTACTATTGCAGATGAACATAAAGCAGTAACTAATGATGGTAAAATACAACTAATTACTTTCTATGATTATATGAAGAATTTTGTAGATACTAATATAGAATTAGTTAAAAAAGAAGCTGCTTATAATTTAGATGAAATAAATAATAGACTTGAACTTGTTGATGGTTTACTTAATGCACTTGATATAATTGATAAGATTATTGCTGAAATCAAGAAATCTAAATCTATGGATGATGCTAAAAAATCTATTATGAATATGACTTATAAAAAGTATAAATTTACTGAAAATCAAGCTGATTATATAGTTCATACTCCATTAGGTAGATTAGCTAATCTTGAACAAGTTAAA
>JAFPMR010000258.1 GCA_017411235.1 Bacilli bacterium
TAATTATAGGAGATACTAAATTTACAGCATTACTTACAGGATGCTCAATAGTGTCTATCAAGTTACCAAAAGGCATTGTACCTCTTAGTACTGTATAAGAACCATCTTTACCAATACCTGGAATTGGTATATATAAATTGTCTTTCATCCATGCAGATACATTCTCACTATTCTCATCAGTTGCAGCATCTAATAAACCTTTATAACCTTTTATAAGTTTACTATACTGAGATGCATTTTTAGATAAGTTATTGACTTGGAAAGCTAAGTTTTTCTTTGTAAATGTATAGAAAGGCATAATTCTTTTCATTTTATTTCTCTCAAAGTCTGTTAAATCTTGTGGGTCAAATAAGATTTTTCTTACAGCTTCACCAGCATTCTCAACTCCTAATTTATCTAAGAATTTAGCATTTCTAGAACCTTCTATAAATGTTGCAAGTCTAGCCATAGTATCCATAGTGTTGTTCATTTTATTGTTTAGATAAGGTAAACCGTCTTTTAGAAAGTCCTTAACATTTTTAAATTGTTTTTTACCCTCAAAATACTCTCTTATACTATCAGGCATATCAGCTATATCTAATCCTAATAAGGACTTAGGATCACCAAATCCTGCATCTATGAAACCATTCCATATCTTTAACATATCTTGTTCTTTTTTAGTAAGTCCTTCAATACCATTTTTTATTATATCATCAATTTCCCTTCCAGATGTTAAAGATAAGTCAGCAGCCTTCCTCATCAAGTCGTCACTCTTATTCATTATATTAAGTGCTTCTGGGAAAAGTTGTGCTTGTTTAGTTGGACTGATACCTGCTAAGTACATATTAGATGAGTTACCTAAAAGGTTGTTAATTTGGAATGTTGGTGATAGTACTTTATTCCTTTTGAAGAAGTTCATGTATTTATCGTAAAGTCTTGCTAAACCTTTGGCTTCATTTTTGTTAGCACCAATTTCTACAAGTCTTATTACATCTTTATTAATAGCTAATTTATCTCTATTTTTTGATATGTATTTAGCAACATCTTTCATATCTTTAAGACCTAACTCATCACTCATTCTATTCAGCTTATCTGTTAGATCATTTAGCTCATCAGTATTTAGTTTTTGAAAATCTCTAGGAACAGTATTATCTCTTTTAGTTAATATTTTCATATTACTATTATTAAGTTTTTCTATTTTTTGAGCTTGTAATTTACTAACAAGAGCTTCATCACCTGCCGTTACAGCACTTTTAATTTGTTTGTCAATGTCTTTAAGTTCTTTATAGTTACCAAATGTAGCATCCAATAATACACTATCTATTACTTTACTATTTTTAGCTAGTTTAGGAACACTTTCCATATAACCAGTAAATGACTTAGTCATACCTTCCTTAAATATACCATCTTCTTTTAACCATTTTTCTACTACAGCTTTCTGATTAGCATCCATTGTATCTAAATTTTTAGAGATACTATCTTTAAACATATTATTAGCTTCACGAACAGACATATTATACTGTCTATCACTTAATATTTTAGCATTACCTTTAAGTTTAATATTACCTGTAGTGTCATTTGCAAAACCTAATTCTTTATATCTATCAAATAGATCTTTATTATATTCATGTCGAACATATCCAGCATTATCAGCATATTCTTTTGATAAATTAGTACCAAAATGCTTATCAACAATTTTATTTGCTTCATTAAATATATTATCATTTAAGTCATATAATGCTTTAAAGTCATCATCATTATTATATTTTTCTAATAGCTTAGCATACTCATCTAAATCTGCTTGTGTATAATTACCTTGTTTAGTTACCTTTTCAGCTAGTTTAGCTTCATCAAATTTAAGATTTGCAAGTTCATCTGCCTTCGCTTGTGAGAATTCTTTAACTAGATTTTTATATTGTTTTTTAGTAGGATTTGAAACCCAGTCCCAACCTTTACTTAGTTTAACAAAACCATCATCAGTAATATCAACTGTAAGATTTAAGCCTCTGTCTGCTTTATTTATATCATCAGCAATAGCGTTAAGTTTTTTAATAGTATCTTCACCAGCATCTATTGCAGTAAGAGTACCATTTTTTGCTTCTTTTATAATATCTTTCATTGTTGTTTCTCTATTTAAGTTCATTTTTTCTTTAAAGAATAGTAAATCTTTATCAGTTTGTTCTGCAATTTTCTTAATATTTTCTGGACTAGTATCACCCATTTTTTCTGCAGTTTTATAAGCATAGTCTGAAATACCATCCTCTAAGTTTTTATATAGATTTCCTAATTCACTAGTAGCTCTAACATTTTCAGCATTGTTCTTTCTTAATGCTTCCTTAACACTCTTAGGAATACTAGCAGCACTATTAAATAACCTAGATACTTGATCCTTAATATCTTTATAAGTTTCTAATTTACCAACTGTTTTTTCTGCACCTTCTGCAAATGTTTTACCTAGATTAGAAGCACTTTTAGCACCTAAATTAGCATACTCTATTCCTTTTGCATTGTCTAATGCTTTAAGTGTTGCTTCAATACCTGTGTCTAACCCTTTTGCACCTGTCTTTAATGCTTTACCAGCACCTGCAAATATTAAGTCATTTGCTGACTTAAGCTTAATACCAGCCTTAGCAGCATCAGTAGCTTTATCAGCAGCCTTAATTGCTTTAGCAGTATCACTTGCAGTATCTAAAGCTTTAGCACCTTTAGCAACACCAGACACAGGAAGAACAGCTAAATCCATTGGGTCTAGAAGAACATCTCCTGCAAAGCCTAGAACATCTGCTACATCTAGTTTACCTTTTCTATCAGACATACCTGCTTCTGTAAGGATGTCTTTGAAGTTAGTTTCTGTATCTCCTTTAAAGTTACTCCATGCAGCAGCACCAGCATCTTCACCTTTTTGTGCAGCATTTATAGCACCAAATAGAGCTTGTTGTGGTCTATTTAGTAATTCAAATATATCAAATACAACATTTTGATTTTCTGGAAGTCCTAAGAATTTTTCAACAGCATTTCTACTGTCCTTTGCTTTTGATGTATCTACACCAGCAGCTTCCATTCTTGTAGAAAGGTTATCTATTTTTGTTTGTAAACTACCTTGTTTACCTGTGCTAGAAGATGTACCTTTAGCAGAGCTTCTTTGTGCATTCTTATATTGATCATATAATTTTTCATAATAACCTTTTGCCACATTATCACCTTCCTCTTTTATCTATTTCCATATAATAATTGTGCAAGATCTTCATAAGTTATTCCTTGATTTTTAAAATTATTTAACGCATTTATATCATCATAGTTAAATGACACTTTTGGGGCAAGTAAACTCATATCATCAATAACATAAGGAGCATTAGTGTTATTTAAAGGATATAACCCCTCATTCCTATTACCTAAGTATCTATTTTGTAATTCTTGTCTTTTATTATATTGGTCTAAAACATACTGAGCATTTCTGTTTTTTGCTTCTTGTTTATTAGCAGCTTTTTGTAATTCATTAAGTCTATTGTTGTAATCAGTTGTAGCATTTACATTTCTATTATATGCGTTAACTATATTATCACTACCATCTATACCAAACATAATACCTAAATAGTTTGCTTTTTGTTGGTCTGTCATATCCGAATTTGATAATACATCATTTATATAAAGATTTCTATTAAACGCATCTAATGCATTTTCTGCATCTATAAGTTCTTGACTTTTACCAGAACCTCCACCACCTCTAGCAGCTCTTTGTGCAGCTTGTAATGCGTTGTTTGCTTCTCTCTCATCCATAGCACCTGCTATACCAGC
The DNA here is from genome assembly GCA_017411235.1 of Bacilli bacterium. The sequence goes on from JAFPMR010000258.1 coordinate 3,775, forward strand.
TAGAGTACTATTATATCTATTTTGTAATGCTGTTTCAGCATCTCCTATATCTCCTAAAGTATTAGCAAGTTTTCCTAGAAGTCCTGTTTCTTCACTAGCAGCCTTACTTGTTGCTTGACTTAGTTTACTAGCTGTATCAGCAGAAATAGCACCAGCAGTTTTAAGTAAATTACCAATATCTTCACCTTTTTGCATAGTATCAGCTTGGTTTAACATATTTGTTAATCCACTAGCAGAAAGTCCTCTATTAGCTAAGTTTCCACTACCCTGTCTTTCTCTATTAAAAGAATTTTCTGCAACATTTACTAAACCTTCTGCAAAATCTCTATTTGCTCTTTGTTGTTGTAGTTTTAACTTATCTTGTAAGTTCTTATATTGGTTTTGTACATTTTCCCAATTAGTATTATATGTAGCTTTTGCAACATCTCTTTGTTGATTATAAGCACCTCTATCTAAAGCACCTACAAGTTCTTCTGCATATTCTCTACCTCTATTAGCCATTTATATCACCTCTATCTTATTCCTAACATATTATATAAATCTTGCATTGTTGGAGCTTGGTATGGTTTGTTAATATCAAAGTTAAATGATTTTGTAGGTTCTAAACCTAATTGTTGTAGAACTTTTGTAGCAGTAGCTGGTTCTACTTGGAATATTGTTTGTATTTGAGTTCTAGCATTATCTACACTTTGTGGATCATTTTTATTTACCCCTTTAACTATGTCTGCTAGTGTACTTGTTTGAAGTCCTCTTAACTGTTGTTGAGCAGCATTAACAGCATCACTATGTGCTTGTGCAGCAGCAGCCTGAGCTTGTGCTAAAGCAGCTTGTGCATTTGCATTTGCATCCCATCTACCTTGTACTTGTTCTGCTAGTTGTCCTAATTGCATATTATAGTTATTTTGTGCTTCCCCTCGTCTAGAATTAATTCCTGCTAAAGCACTGTCTAAAGTATTCTTAGCTGTTTGTAAGTCTATATTATATTGATCTCTACTTTGTTTCTCCGTATTATCTAAGTCTGTCATTGTACTATAGAACTTATTGGCTAGATTGCTATATTGTTTACCAGTTTCCATTCTATTTCCAACTTCACCTAAAGTTTTTAATCCACTACTTCCAATACCTCTTGAAGCTAAGTCTGCTTGATTTTGTCTATTTGCAGTGTATGCATTTTCTGCAACTGTTGCTCTACCTGTATTAAAGTTTTTTCTTGTATCTAGTCTATTAGCATTTATTTGATTTACTAGATTGTTAAAATTAGTTTGTAGTGAACTTTTAGTTGTACCGTATGTTTTATTTGCTGCATCTTCTTCTCCTTTTAGATAAGATAAATCTAATTCTCCCAACTGTTCTCTTGCATAATCCTTTGCACTTTTTGCCATAAAAACACCTACTTTCCTTAAATAAATTATAACACAACAAAGAAAAAAAGTCTATTATATAGACTTCTTAATTATTCATTGTCTTTCCTACCTGTGTACCAAAATAGAAAATTATGATCATATACACCATTTCAGTAAATTTATCATCTTTGATACCCATAAAAACTGATATAACATAAGATACAACAAATAGTAAAGATATTAATGAACTGACTTTTAATAGTTTTATTAAAGCTTCTTTCATATTAATTACCTCTATTTCTTTTTAATATCATTTATGCTAAACCATGCTGTTACTGAGAAAGGATCATTGACAACACCTTTATTGTATTGATTTAGTGCATATCTATTAGGTCTAGAAGTGTTAGCAGCTATCATAATAACTTTCATTTCTTGATTTACATAGTTAATAGTTCTAGCACCTTCACCAGTACTAGCAGCAGTACCTACACCGTTTACAATGACTGTATCACCTAAAGATATTGTCTTTGGTTTTGGTTGTGCCTTTGGTTTATCTTCTGGTTTACCATAACCTTGATCTACTAATGCTTGAACAGCATCGTATCTAATACCTAAAGCAGCTCTTCTATCATCACCAGTACCAAACTCATCTTTCCATACTCTTTTAGCAAGTTCTTTATCACTTACTCCTGGGAATGGATCTACAGCCTTAGGCATAAATTCTTTACCTTCAAATAAGTAAGGATAAGGATTTATAGAACTAGCACTACTTCCTTTATCAATTTGGAAATGTAGATGTATTCCTGTAGATTGTCCTGTTGTACCTATTACACCTAGTTTTTGACCTTCTTTTACATGATCACCTACATTTACTACAATACTTCCTGATTTTAAATGATAGTACATTGTTTGAAGTCCATTATCGTGTGCTAATCTAACATAGCAACCTGTACCATATTGTTCTCCAGTATATACTACACTTGTTACTACACCATCTGCAAAAGCAACAACATCTGCATTATTGTTACCATTTGCATCTATTAAGTCTATACCATGATGGAAGTCACTAACCATCTTCCCCTGATATTCATAAGTTCTGTTTCCATAACCTGATGTTATATAAAGATTATTCACTCTTATCGGATTTGTCATCTTCTTCACCTTCCTTTTCAATTTCTTTTATTTCTGCATATTCTTCTTCTGTTATACCAAAAATCATTTCTTTTGCATCTTGTTCCATTTCAACTCACCACCTTCTAAAAGAATTATAGCATAGTTCTTTTATTTTTTCAAGCCAATCATCACAGCTATAGCACCTATAACTAGACTTATAACTGATGTTATTATGTAATTGACAATATTATCATATCTTTTAATAGGTTTTTCTTCTAGAGCCTTAAGTCTTAGCTCAGTTTTGTTTTGTTCTTCTCTCATATACTTCATCTCAACAGCAAGTTTCTCAGTAGATATAGCTATATCTGTGATATTGTCAAAGATCTTATGCAGATCCTTGACATTACCTTTTAAATCCTCAAACTCTTGTCTAGTTACTTCACTTTTATATTCTTTCATAATTTATTTTCCTTCCTAAACTGTTGTTCCTGAATAGTCAACCCAACCTGTACCATTCCAAAATACTGGTTTGTTCAAAGTTGTATCATAATATGTAAATCCAGTAGGAATTACATAGCCAACTATCTTGTTTTGAATAGGTCTGTTTGCTGTTGGACCAATTCTTCTAGGTATATATTTTATATTTTCATTAGTATATAAAACATCATTTGAACACCCATATCTGTCCTTTATCTCCCTAAATTTAGAAATATCTTCTAATTGTGAATTAATTGAACTCCAGAAAGTGTTGTTTCTCCAAACTCCACCAATTCTTAACCAGTCTGTTGTTGATAAACTAAACCTCACAAATGGATCTTCAATACCAGAAATATCACTTAATGTTAGCCCATCTTGTAAATCAAATATACATTTATTTAAAAAGTACGCATACCCCGTAACATAAAAACAAGGATTATCAGAACTTGGTGTATCACTATACATAAATTTAATTCTACAATTTTCTAAATCAAAGAAGCCATAAACTCCTGAGTAACCAATTCTTATCAACTTTATTGAACTGTTTAACACTTTTAAGTATAGAGCCCTTCCAGATATTCCTAAATATAAATCTTCTTGGTTTTCAATAACTATTTTTCCAATAGTTCTATGTGTATTGCTAAAGTCAACTCCTCTAAATCCTGTTTTAAGCCATAATGAACATCTTGCAGCATCATAAGATAAATTGGTCATATCTCTAAATTTTACATTATTTAAGTACATTTCAAAATTGAATATAAAATCTGTATTAACAGCAAATGAATTATTTAAATCACTTTTATTTAATGTTTTACCCAAGTTTTCACAATAAAAGTTTTCTATATCATTCTCATTAATAATTACATAATAATTATCATCTTTAGTTGTTTTTAAATTATTTAATTTTATATACTTTGCCATTATTTGTGGGTAAATTTCATTTTCTGCATTTTCTTCATATGTTTTAGAATAATCAATACTATTTTCAAAATTTGAATAATCTCTTGTGGATAAAACTTCACAGCGTTTATTTATTTCAGAAGAATTTAAATTGTTATTATCATAAATAAAATCATCTATATCAATATTTGGAATATAGCACTTATAACCAAAATCCCAATCAAACTTATGATAACTTTCTATAATTTTTTTTCTATTCTCATTATTTATAGCATGTAAAACACAGTTTTTTATTTTTATATCACCATTCCATGTAGCACCATAATCTGACCTTAGTTCTACAAATTTTTCAGCTTCAAAAACTTCAGTATTTTCTATTATTGCTGTTCCTGCTCCAACAAGTTTTATTTCTTGCCAACCTATTTTACAGTTTTTAATATTTATATTATAAATACCTCTATGAACGTCTACTCTACTTATAATACAATTTTCAAAATATAAATCTTTACAAAAATTAGAAGTGTGTACCCCCCAAATAGTATTATCAGAGATACTATTTATTTGGTTAATATTTTCCATAAAAATATCTATACTACACCTATTTTGTAGATCATAACTTCCTTTTTTTGCTGTTGTTGCAGCATCTACATAAATTTTATGTCCACTTAAAGTACAATCTTTAATATTAACATTTGTAGCAAAAAACGTATAAATAAAGCCCTGATAAGGTGAAGAAATAAGCGTATTATCTTCTCCTGTAATATAATGTTTTACACCACTTATATTAACATTGCTTCTAGTACACATTATATTTCTTTGATAATAGGAGTAGCTATCTATAACATTTACTTTTGTTGTAAAGATACCATTTTTAAAATAAATAAATTCTTTGTCTATATGTTTTAATACTAAAGATGTTATTTGTTCAAAATCCCAAATTATATCATCTAAAACTTGACCTTCATTATTAATTCTGAATATATCTTGAAGGTTGCTTGAACCAGCATTTATTCCTCTTCTTATAAAGACTTGTTTATTAGAGTTTACTACATATACTAATTTATCTCCATAGCCTTGTAATTCTGTGATTTCTTTTTGAAATTTATCTAAAGAAGAAACTGTATTTACAGGAATTACAATATCATTTTCACTTGGGCAAATATTATATATCGAAATTTCTCTTTTAGAAAAATCAATATTTTCATCATCAATAATAAAATGTGAATTTTTTAAATCAGTATTAGTTTTTACTAGTATAGGCTCATTTATTTCACCAATATAATATGTTGATTTTGTAACACCTTCAACATTTAAGTTATATAAGTTTGCGTAATCATGTGCTTTCTTTAGATACTGAAAGTCATTAGTAATACCATTTCCTTTTGCACCAAATTGATTGTAATTTATACTATTTATATATTGGAGTTTAGCAAATAGATTATTACTTAATTTGTGTACACTTCCACCATCATCAGTTAATGTATTATCATTTACTATTTTATATTCTCCTGCACCACCATCATTTGGTTCATAGTACCCTAAAGTAATAGCACAATCTCCTACTTTTAAGTCATATGCTTTCATATCTGCTATACTATCGAAATAATATGGTTTTTTATTTACTACTTCTTTCTTATAATAATTAGTTAAGTTATCCACATCTTTTGTAATAAATTCTTCATCATTTGTTAAATCACTTACTTTTGTTGGAACATCATTAATATTAGCTTTTGCATTCAATGCTTCTTCTAAATCAGGAGTTATTTCTTCTATTACGTTACTAGCAGTATCACTAACGATTTGTTGTTGGTCTGCTTCAGTCCAATAGTCTACTCCCCTAACAGGAGCACTATATCCTGCAAATAGTGCATCCATATAGGCTTTTGCTTGTTGAGATGAAGGTATTTTGTTATCATCAGATTGTAATTCTTCGTCAATATATCTAGAAAGAGTTGCCTCATCTAGTTTATTAGCATTCCCGACAGTTTTTACACCGTTTAATAATCTTTGAATATCGTAATAATTTTCGTTGATAGCAGTTTTTAATATACCTAACATCTGATTAATATCAGTATGCATGTAAGGCTGACCATCTTTATAAGTTGGGTTTAAGTCTGTTTCACCAATTCTATCATATAATTCATTTTCTTCCATAATATTCACCTTCTTTAATCTTCTTTTACCTTTCCTAGTTTACATACGAAACCAAAACTTTCTATACTTAAGTAATCTGAACTCATACCATATATTTTTAATGAAAAGTTTTTACCTTTACAAGGAATTATTAGTTTTTTAGTCTGATAAGTACTTTCTCCTAGTTTGGTTTTATCTAATCTCATATTTCCTAATAATGATATTTTCTCATCAAAACTTAAGTTTTTAATTTCTGTGTAATCATAAATAACTGTACCTGTTTCTTCTTCTATTGTATAGTTATATTTATAAGGATCATTGACTAGATGACCATCTACATAAACTTCACAGAAGAATTCTTTGTATTGGTAACCACCTAAACCTTTAACAAAAATATTTTTAAGTTTTTTATTATGTATTGGATATTGTAGATTTATTCCTTTTGTTTCTAGTTCTATTTCCA
>JAFPMR010000259.1 GCA_017411235.1 Bacilli bacterium
ACTATTACCTATTCCACCCCAGGCTGTAAATGCTAAGATGTTTGATGATAATGGATATTTTATTTTTAAAATGCAGTTTACTATAAGGAAGGTTAAGACAGCTATGTCGAAATTAAATAATGTTTTTAAGATTCTGTTAACTGGTATTTTTTTTAGGTATTTTTCTCCTTTATGGATCAATGAGTAACCTATTCCAAAACCAGAATATAATAAAAACATTGCTACCATTAATTGTCCTAAGTAATTTCTTATGGAAAACATCCAGAAATCTTTTGCTGGTTGATATTTTATATAGGTATATAAATGGCTATAAAAGACTAAAAGGACAAAGATACCTTTAATAGATGTTGTTGTCTTTTTTGATATGTAATCTTTATTAAATCCCTTAAAGAATATTTTTATGCCAATAAGCGATAACGCTACTATAAATACTAAATATAAATTCATATAATCACCTCTATTTTAGATTTTTGATTTCTTTGTACACTCTTTCACAATTCTTATTATCGTTAAAAGTAAAGAACTCATTTATTTTCTTTTCGTATTTTGCTGCCAAAATACAGTCATTATTAATTGTGTTTATTAAGTCTTCGATAAATTTGTCGTATTCTTCATAAGCTGGACCAAATCCCATTTTTTCATAATCAAAGTAACCTTTATCATATAATTGGTCTTTATAAAACTCTTCTTTGTCTTCTTGATAATAGATTATAGGTTTCTTTAAGTAACCAAAATCAAAGAAAACACTAGAATAATCTGTTATTAAAATTTTGTTAGTGCAAAATTCTTTTTGATAATCGACATCTTTATCTTCGATTTCCACGAATTCATTCAAATCAAAATCTCTTAGTTGTGATAATACGTTTGGATGAGGAATAAATCTTATTTTATATTCTTTTTCTGCCAAGACTTTTAATAGTTTTTTATCGTTTATTAGTCTATTTAAGAATTTAAAATAGTTTGAATTTTTAAAATCTTCATTGTATTCCCTAATTCCTGTTTCTTTATCTATTAAGTTTGCTAAACCAGTACGCCATGTTAAAGAAAGCATTATCTTGTTTTCTACTTGATATTTTTTTTGTTTATCTAACAATGTATCAAAACGTGGTAACCCAGTTAGTTTTACTACTTCTTTTCCGTAGTAGTACTTGCATTCTAAAAGCGAATTGTATTCTTTTTCTGCGCTTGTTACAAACATATCAATTTTTTTATCATTGACGTTTAACCAAGGGCTTAAATCATCTTTTATAATGCCGTGTTGAAGAAATACATATTTAAAGTTATATTGATCTCTTACACATTCATTTCCAGTTCCTAGAGGATTATAAACATAATTCTCGGCTTGAGAGGAAACGATATAGTCTGCTGAACCAAATAGCAGTTTATATTTATTACTATTTGGATCAATTACTTTACCTATTTTCTTTAATCTTTCATAATCAGGACTAGATGGGCTTAGGACAAAAATTGAATTAACTTCTTGATGGTTTTCTACCATATATTTGAAGAAATGTTCACCATTGTCGTCAGCTTTATTTACTCTATCTGATATTAACCATAGTTCTTTTCCCTTAAATATTCTTCTAAATTTAATACTTAATCGAGCCATTAATGGTTTAAATTTGTGTTTTTTAAATAGGTATAAATCATTCTTTATTTCATATATAAATGATTTAAAGATGTTTCTTTTTTGATTGATTATTTTATTGTTATTTAATCTAATTGTTCTTTTACCATGATTATGGTAAGAACATGGTAATTCTAAAGTTAAATAACTATCTTTACCAAATGATGGAACTATTAGTTGATTCTTATAATAATATGACATTTCAAAATCTTTATTTAAATCTACTTCATAATTAATACCAATATAGTCATGAAGTTCATGATTATCAAATGTAATTTCATTATAGTTATTAGTTAAATCATAGTAATTAATCTTAACATCTTTTTTATTTAATTTTATACTTAAATCTTTTTCAGAAATAAAACGGCGATCTAATTTACCAAAAGCTATTAGTTTATTTTCTCTTATGTATGTGGCATCAATTGTTACGGCTTCTAGTTTTTTTAAAGGATATTGTTTTCCTTTTAATTCTATTTTATTTCCTTCTATAGATAGAATATCTTTATTCTCATTATGTTTTATTTTTAAGATATAAGATATTGTTGCATAATCCATAAAACGTTGATTTAAGAAGATTTCATCATCTATGTTATTTATTAACTCTTTTAGGATATCTTCGTATTGTTTTCTTACCTTTTCTTCCATTTCATATTTAGGATTTAAGGCGATTCGCCATGTTAGTTCATAAGCTACAATATTTTGAATATATTTAATTATATTGCCAAATTTTTTGACTGATAAATCCATTAGGTACTTATATACCTTTGTTGGCGTTATAGTATACCAATCTTCTTTAGTTGTACAAGATTGAATGGCTGAATCGCCGCTTTCTCTTTTACGATAGTAATAAACAGGTTTCTCAAGCATCATAATAGATGGATGATCTAGTACTATTTCGTTTATAAAACGATTATCTTCAGAATACTTTATACCTAATGTATAAGAATACTTCTTAACGGTTTCTGTTTCTATAAATATAGAACTAGAACTAAATTGCGGATATTCATATTCTTCTAAAATATTTACAATACGATCTTTTTTATATTTGTAATTTAGTGGATGGTCTCCTTTTCTTTTATCAAAGAAGACCATCTTTGTACTAAATAATTTTATATTTTTGTTTTTATTGAATGCATTATATGCTATTTCAAATGCATCATTACTCCAAAGGTCATCACTATCTAAGAAGTTTATTAATTCTCCTTCAGCTAATTCTATACCTTTGTTTCTTGCACTTGAAACACCACCATTTTCCTTTTTGTGATAAATAACATTATCCGGATACTGTTCTTGATATTTTAAGCAAATTTTTTCTGAGTTATCAGGAGAGCCATCGTTTATTAAAATCAATTGAATATTGTCTTTGAAACCAATTGTTTGATTTATTACGGATTCAATTGTTTTTTCTAAATATTTCTCGACGTTATAAATTGGTATAACTACTGAGATTTTATATTTTTTCATATTTAGCCTCCTGTTCTTTTTTAACTATTTTTTATTGCTTCTATTACCCTTTCGCAATTCTTGGTGTCATTATATTTAAAGAAATCATCGATTCTCTTTTCATATTTTTTTTCGATTTTGCAATCTTTTTTGATTATCTCTGCTATTTCATCTACTAGTTTATCTTCTTCTTCTATTAATGGACCAAATCCCATTTTGTCGAATTCGAAATAGCCTTTATCATATATTTGAGCTTTAAAGAATTCCTCATTATCTGGTTGATAATAGATAAGTGGTTTCTTTAAGTATGCAAAGTCAAAGAAGACACTTGATCTATCTGTAACCATTACTTTGTTTTCACAGAATTCTTTTTGATAATCTACTTTTTCAGAAATTAAATCAATATATTTATCATTAATTTCAAAATCTTCTATTTGATCTAGTAAATTTGGATGTGGTACAAATCTAATTCTGTAACCATATTTATCTAATACTTCAAATAGTTTTTTATTATTTATTAGTGAATTCAACCATTGGAAATAATATGAATTCTTGAATTCTTCATTGTATAATCTTTTCCCTGTTTTTTTATCTATCTTATTTACTAAATTACTACGCCATGTAAATGAGAATAAGATAGTATTTTTTGTTCGTATTTTTTACTTTTAGCTACTAAGCCATCGTAACGTGGGAATCCAGTTAATTGAATTATATCCTTGTTATAGCCATTATTTTGTAATGATTTATATTCTAAATCAACTGCTGATACAAACATATCTATATGTTTAGTATTTGGATTTAACCAAGGAGAAATATCTGCTTGTGTTATTCCATGCTGTAAGAAAGCATATTTAAATTTAAATAGATTTCTGTAGAACGGATTGCTCTTACCATAGATATTTGTAATATATACTTCAGCATGTGAAGATACTATATACTTTGCATTATTAAATAGAATTTTATATTTTAAAGAAGTGTTACTAACTACTTTGCCATATTGTTTTAATCTATTGAAATCTTTTGATTCTTTACTGATAACATAGTAAGGATTGATTCCTTTAATCTTATGATCATTAATATATTTAAATAGATGTTCAGCATTATCATCTGCCATGTTTACACGATCTGATAATAGCCATACATTTTTATATGGTAATAGCTTAGATAGTATTATTAACCATCTCATTAAAAGAACTTTTATTCTTTTTTTAGCTAATAAGCCTTTAGCTATTTTAAATTCTCTACTACATAATCTACCAAATGACTTTTTCTTAAGTGTAAATTTGCCATCGTCGTAGCAAATCATTTCTTTACCAAATGTAAAATAACTTCCTGGCATTTGATTTGTAATTAATGTTTGATTTGAGAATATTAGTTTTAATGGACTCTCGTTATCATCATATGTAAAACCAAATGATGAAAGATCTTTGGTATCTATACAACATTTAAAACCTGTGTATTTGCCTAAATATTCATCATTGAAGGCTTTTTCATCATAATCTGTTTTTAATTCATAGAAGTCAGGCTTTATTGTTTTACCATTAACGCTTAATTTAATCTTGTTCTTATTAAAGATAGTATTATTGAAACGACCATATAAATAGATTTTGCCTTTGCTTTCAAAGATATCATCAACTCTTAAAAATTGGATGCAATTATTCTTTTCATCTAGTCTTTTTACTTCAACATTGCCATCTTTTATTTCTAATAAATCTTCTGGTTTAAGTCCTTCTTTTATCTTTAATAATAGAATACTATATGTTGGATAATTATTCTTTTGTTCTAAGAAGAACTTAAAATCTATTTCTTTTATTAGTTTTGTTATTGTATTAATATAATCTTTCTTTTCAGATTCTGATAGTAAATCTTCTGGAACTGGTATATTAATTCTCCAACCCAAATCATATGCAACTAAGTATTGGAAATAATCTAATACTTTTCCATATCTTTTTTTAGATTCTTCAAATAAGTATTCATATACTTTTTTTGGAGTTACTGTGTACCATAATGGGTTCTTAGTAGATGTTTGACTTGCAGAAGATTGATCTGGTCTTTTACGATAGAAATAGATTGGTTTTTCTAATACCATCATCTTAGGATTATCAAGTAAAATTTCAGATATCATTTTTGTATCTTCTTCATTTTTTATGGAAGCATCATATTCGTAATTTTTTAATATACTTCCTTTGACAAAACAAGAACATGTACTTAATTGAGGATACGCGTAATCTTTTGTTATATCTACTACTTTATTCTCAATGAATTTATAGTTTAAGATATGAGGTCTGGATACTGCATCGAAGTATTTCATCTTTGTTGTAAAAATACCTACATCTTTATGATTTTCATATTGTTTCCAAACTTCTGTAAATGTTTCTAAATCCCATTTATCATCACTGTCTAAGAAGTTTACTAATTCTCCTTCAGCTAGTTTAATTCCGTTGTTTCTAGCTTTAGATACTCCAGCATTTTGTTGTTTTTTATATACTACATTGTCTGGATATAGTTCTTTGTATTTAAGACAAATTTCTTCAGAGTTATCTGGAGATCCATCATTTATTAATACTAATTGAATATTATCTTCAAAACCAATTGTTTGATTTACAACTGATTCAATTGTTTCTTCTAAATATTCTTCTACATTGTATACTGGTATAATTACTGAAAATTTAAATTTTTTTGACATCTTTTACCAATCCTTTCTTTGCTGTTATATTAACGTTGCGTTATGTTTTATTATATCAGTTATCAAGCCTATTTTCAAACAAACTCACTCTATACGGAGTATTTTAAAGATTAATTGTCTTATTATGTCAATTACTATACAAATACTGAATACTGCTATTACACTTATTATCATAGCTCCTGATTTTACGATAAATCTTTGACTCGCATAATATGATACTTTTAGAATTTTTTCATATAGGACAGGATTCAATATGAAATTAACGTGAATTAAATATACGCCAAAGGTACTATATGATATTTTAGATACTAATTTAGGAAATATTTCTTTCAATTTTAAGTTTTTAAAGAATAT
>JAFPMR010000260.1 GCA_017411235.1 Bacilli bacterium
ACAACAATAGGTTCTGACTTTCATAAAAAAGATAATATTCATCCAGTAATTGGTTTAGTAGATGAATATCTAAATCTAACTGAAAAAGAACTTGTTGATATCTTAAACTTTATCAACAAAAAAACTGATTAATAATCAGTTTTTTATTTTTCAACAAAATATAAGATATCTGCTACATCTCTAGTAGTAGTAACAATACCAGTATAATTATTTGTATTACGATTCTTATAAATTAAATTGGTACTTCCACCACCATCAGTATTATAGGCTTCTCTACATCCATAGTTATACATCATATTAGCTAATGTCTTATAACCTAAACCACTATCTCTATTATTAATACCAACAGTATTAGTAATAATGACAAAGTTATTCTTATCTACTTGACCAATAGCTTGTCTTACATCAGGACTATTAGATAAGTCTTCTTTAATCTTACCAGTTCTAATTAAATAAGGACCAAAAGCAAATGTATATTTTAAACCATCATCAATAGCTTGTTGAGCATTTCTTTGATTAGCAGCTTTATCATTAGGATCATTTAAATAATAACTAGCAAGATATCCATTAGGGCGCATTCCATATGTTAAAGTACCAGCACCACCTACTTGTTGTAGATTAGTATAATTTCTAAGTACTACTCCATCTATTATTACCAAAGGAGACTTAGAAGAATACTTCCACTGTGGATACTTCTTACCTATATCTGTATTAAACACATCACTAACAAATCCAGAAGCATTAATACCTATCATAGCTTTACTATAATAACCATATTTAATAGAAGCAATATTCATAATATTACCTGCTTTTTCTAATTGTGGAAATTGTTTAGGTATAGCTACTTTAAATTGATTATAAGGATCCTCTACCCAAATATGTGTAACAACATAAGTAGACGAAGGTTTCTCTACCCAGTATTTTAAAGTACTACCATCAAATCTTAAAATAACATTATTACTAGAATCATCAGTAATAGGTGAATATAAGTAATTACAACTAATACTAGCGCTATTACCAGCTTCATCCATTACTTCAACATTTCCACTACTCTTTATAGAATCAACAAAGAAAGTACTATTAGTATATGTCTCACCATCATATCTATAACTCTTAATATTACTAGCATCTTTAATATTCAAAGTATAATAAGTATTCTTAAATTGTGAAGACATCCATGCTTGGCAAGTACCAGTAGGAGCTTCTCTATCTATATTACTAATCTTAATAGATATATTATCCTTCTTACCATTAGTATCATACATAGCAATCTCATAAGTACCATTTTCAGAAACATTATAAATAATGTTATCTTTTAATACCTTATGACCATCTACAATAAAATAATCAAAATCATTAATATTACTAATAACATTAACTTCAACATCATTTCTTGTAGCAGTTTTATTATATTTAATAGTATACCTACTACCAGTAACTTTAACTTTTCTAACTAACTCCTGTTGTTTTTTATTAATCTTAATTAAATACTTAACTTCATAAGTACCAATTTTATTAGTATTAACATTATTACTTTCCGTTACATACTGTGTATAATCTCCATTATCTTCACTTTTAATGTTATAACCAGCATCAACATATTCCTTACCTAACTTAACTTCTACTTCCTCTTCACCATTCAAAGTAAAATAAATACCATCTAAAGGATTAGGAAGAATAACAACTTTTCTAGTTATCTCATTCTTTTTCCAAAAAGAATTAATAGTATATTTAACATAGTATTCACCTACTACATCAGTATCAACTTGAGCATCTATCTTAACTAAGCCAGTCTTATTTTCACCCTTATAGTTATAAGCTTCAATACCATTTTCTTTATATAAACCACCTTCATATAAAGAAACAACCTCTTCACCATTAATAACCATTTTATAAGTATGTATCTTCTTTTCGAATCTTACAAATAAAACAAATAGAAGAATAACTATAATAGCTAAAATACCATATAAAGCTTTTTTAACTTTAATAGGTAAATTCTTAATAAACAAAATAAACTTACTCTTTAATTCATTTGTAAATTCTTTAAAACTAACTCTCTTAGTAGGTTCTTCATCTATCTCTTCTACTTCTGGAGTAGTTTCCTCTTCTTCATAAGATTCATAATTATTAGCCATTAAAGACTTTTGAATATCTTCTTCTGTATAAATAGAATCAATTTCATCTAACTGATCAACTGCACTACGTAGTTTCTCAATTTCAGAGTACGACAAAATAGACTTGGCATCTTTATTTTTAACAAGTCTAAAAGTTTCAGTAGAATTATTTTTAGTTTTGTCGTCCTGATTCATACATATACCTTTCCATTCTACTTAATTATAACAAAAATACACTTGTATAAAAACCTGTGAAGCCTATTGTTTACATAAAAAAAAGACCTTTTTGGTCTAAAAAACGAAATGTACAACACCGAGTATAAAAAAGAATAACATAACAACAATCAATAAAATAATTAAAGTTGCTGATGCAAAACCATCATTATTTTTCATATACCCACCTCTATTATATACAAATTATATCATAAAAATTTGACTTCTCATACCAAAATATGTATAATAACTCCTCTTATGGAGGAGGAATTACAATGAATCCAATAGAAAAGAAAGTAGTTATCTATGTAAAAAGAAACGAAGATAACAAACCATATGCATTAGTATATTACCAAAATGGTGAAGAACTATTGCCACCTACTGGCTTAGATCTACCTACTCAAGTATTTGCTAATTACATTGCTAAAAAAACAGTTACTAATGAGATTCAAGGTGTAATCTATTCATATACAGAAAAAAGAACTGTAGATAGATTCGATATTTCTCCTTTAACTGATAAAGATTATTGTATAGCTGGTTCTGAAATAGGGAGAAAACATACAGCAGATATCATTAAAAGAATCAATGAAGCTGCATCTTCTAAAGAAGTTCTAGCACCTGTATATGTTACTGATGGAGAGAACAATGTCTTAATGAATGATGAATTGTTTAGAACCAATTCATCTCCAATGCAAGACCCAGAACAAAAATATAGAATACTAGAAAATATCCTATCAGAAGAAAAAGTCAAAGTACTTTATAAAGCTGCATAATAAAAACAACCAATTGGTTGTTTTTTTATTATCCAAAATGATATACAAATTCTTCTTCTACTACACTACTCATATTTTTAAACTCATAATTAGTAGCATTGCACTCTACAAGTTTACTAGATAAATCACTTCTTGTATGACTTTCATCGAATTCAGCATCTGTTTTATTAAATAGTGTATGAGTTCCATGTAATTCATCATCCCAAGTTAAATCTACATTATAATATCCATCATTTAACTTAACTATATTCCAAGCATGTTCTTCTCCATCAGCTACACCAGTAACATAATATGTTGGAATACCTAATTGCATCATAATATATTGGAAAGCTCTAGCATATCCAGCACATACAGTTCTTCCCGTTACTAACGCACTATAAGCACTTTGATTATTAACAGCATCACTATCATAGGATATCGTTCTAATTAATCTATCATGTACATATAATTCTTTTTCATAATCTGTAGTAAACTTTCTAGCTTCTTTAATAATATCTTGAGCAATACTATAAAAACTATCTTTATCAGTTTGAGTACCATTGAATGTAATAGTTATTTGTTTAACAATATTATGATTATTATACTTGTATGAAAAACTATTACCTAACCAGAATAATTCAGGATGATCATTTAATACAGATTCAATAACGACTAATAAATCATCTATATTAACTTCTACTACTGGTACAAAAGTTTCTTTGTATTCCATTGCATTAGCATATATTTGTTTATATAACTTCTTACTATTATTATCTAATAAAGCATAATAAGGATTATATACACTATTAAAATCATATCCTTTACCATTAATACCACTATCTTCTAACTTAGTATTGTTACCTACTAAAGTACCACTACCAGATAAAGCATTAACACCTCTAGACATTGCAATAGTAAGAATATTGTCTTCTTTTCCGTTCATAAAAGAGTAAATATTATATGAAAAGAAAACTATACCACATACTAAGAAAAAGATTATTATAATACGAAGAAATTCTTTCATATAATCCCCCCTTTTTTGTTAAGAGAATATACTACCATAAAACACTAAAAAAAGCCAATAAAAAAGAAGAATTAATCTTCTTTTTTATCAGTCTTCATTTCATCAATTAAATCAGGATCAACAATTTGAATAACTTGAGTTCTTTGATCATCATATTCAAATTTATTGTCTGCAATTTCAGCTTCCTCTTCATGTTCCAAAACATTATAAGCTACTTTACCAACTAAAGTCTTAGGAAGTTCATCTCTAAATTCATATTTATAAGGCCATGAATAACGAGATAAGTTCTTTTCACAATGTTCTTTAATAGATTGTAATGTTTCTTCATTCTTCTTACTTGGATCTCTAAGTACAATAAATGCTTTAGCAACTTGTACTTTATATGGATGTGGGATACCTATTACACAAGACATAGATACATCTGGATGGGCATCGATAACATTTTCCATATATCCAGGATATAAACAATATCCAGAAGAAACTATCATACGTTTAATTCTTTGTTTAAAGTAAACAAATCCATCTTTATCCATAATACCTTGGTCACCAGTATGTAACCATACACGACCATCTCTATGTTTACGTAATGTTTCTTTAGTTTCTTTTCTACTTCTTAAATAACCTTTCATTACAGAAGGACCAGAAATAACAATTTCTCCTTCTTCACCATAAGGCATTTGTTTATCAGTATTAGGTTCAACTATCTTATAGTAAGTATCTGGCATAGGAATACCAATAGAACCCATACGATAAGCTTTATCAGGCATTAAACATGAAGCACCACAGCTTTCAGTTAAGCCATAACCTTCTCTTAATTGAATATGTGCACCATGGCTTTCAAAGAAATCATCAACTTTTTTCTTTAACTCAATTGATAATGAATCTCCACCACTAATAGCACATTTTAAGAAATCTAATTTATAATGTTTTAAATTCTTATTATTCATTAATGCTTCATATAATGTAGGAACACCAATTAAAATATTTGGTTGATATTGTTTTAATAACTTATCAAATGTCTTCGCACTAAATTGTGGAATCAATATTGAAGTACCACCAAAGTATTGAACAGTATGAATACATACTCCTAAACCAAATGTATGGAAGATAGGCATGATTGCTAAAATCTTATCTTTTTCTTTAACACATGCAACTAATTCAAAACATTGCATTGCCATTGCATTTAAGTTTAAGTTAGTTAATTCTACACCTTTAGGAGCACCACTAGTACCACCTGAATATAGAATAGCAGCTACATCTTTACCTTTAAAGTTATCATCAATTTCTCTAGTATAAGATTTACCATTCTTAATGAATTCATTCCATCTAATAGTTAATCTATTGTTTTGTGTAATAAAATTCTTTAATGCTTTAGCTAAATCTTTAAATGTATTTGTAGCATTATAAGCAATAGCTAAATATGGTGGCATTGAATCTGCAGCAGATACAACTATAACATCCTTAACTTTAGTATCTTTAATAATGTTATTAATCTTCTCTAATGCAGCATCTATAACAATAACACACTTACTATTAGCTTTAATTAAGAAATCTTTGATTTCATTTTCACCTGATAATGGGTGAATCATATTTGATATAGCACCAATCTTATTAATGGCATAGAAAGCTATAATAGCTTCTGGTGTATTAGGCATAATAACACTAACAATATCTTTATGACCTATACCAATATTTTTAAAAGCTCTAGCAGCTTCATCTATTTGTTTTAAAAATTCATAATATGTTTTCTTTGTACCAAAATAATTATAACTAATATTATTAAGGTGTTTAAATGAAGTAAACTCAATTAGTTTATATGCTGAAAAATCAGGATATTCTAAATGTGATTTAACTCCATCATAATAATTTAACCAAGGGGCTTTTACTCTCTCTTTAGCCATATTTCATTCCTCTTTTACTAAATAAATGGTCCTCTTAAGCAGGGACCATTAACATTATAATATATTTTTTAATTTTTCTCAATTTTAGACACTTATTTTACTATATAATTCCTTATCAGCAGGACATAGTTCAAAGTTACCTATTTCTTCTAAAGTAGCCCATTTATAAGCTAAATGGTCATTCTCATCCATTGAGAATTCATTATCTTCTACATTTGCATGCCATAGTCTTAAATTAATTACTCTTGTTGGATATTCATAAATAATACTACATACATGCTTATCTGCCTTAATATTAAGATCAAACTCTTCTTTAATCTCTCTTTCTATAGCAGCCATCTCTTCTTCCCCTTCTTTTACTTTTCCTCCAGGGAATTCCCATTTACCGACAACTAATTCATCGCCATTTTTCCTTTTGGCAATTAAATACTTACCATTCTTTTCTACTAAACCTGCTACAACTAATAGAGGTTCAATACCCTTAAGACGATATTTCATTAATTCTATTTTATCTTTTTCTACGTTGTTAATAATCTTCATAAACCCTCCTATAGTTTGTCTTCTAAAATATAATTATATGTATGATATGGTAATGCTAAATCCCAATCTAAAATAGTATACATCTTAATAAGATTAATAAACTTCTTCTCTAAATCATCAGTAGTTAAAAACTCTTCATTTAGTTTATCTAATTCTTTCTTATTATCTACACTACATGACATATAATCATCATAATCATTCTCATAATCTTCATATAGTCTTTCAACTATTTCTAAGTCAGTTAACTTCTTATCTCCAGAAGGATCTAATATAGTAAAATACTTATCTTCTAATGTCTTCAAATCTTCTGCAGATTCTACTTCATTATTCTTA
Source organism: Bacilli bacterium (assembly GCA_017411235.1). Next base: position 6,878 of record JAFPMR010000260.1, read on the forward strand.
AGATATTCCATTAAGAAAAAACATACTTTAGGATCATTACTATTCTTATGATCAATAATATTCTTAATTAATTCTTTCATCATCTAATCCTTCCTTTCCCTTTTTCATCAACATAACTAACATAATCTTTTAAATTCACATTAGAAGTTATTATTTCCTTTAATGTAGGATAGAATCTTACATCTAATCCCATAAGCATTTGTAATGCAACTATTTTTAATTTAGCTAGTTCTATATCTCCACTTTCCATACATTCTCTAACTTCTGCAATAGTTGTATTAATTGTCTTCTTTTGTTCAAAAGATATATAAGCTCCATCAGCTTCTAAATCAAATAAATATGATTCTAAAACATTTAAACTATCATAAACCTGACTAGGTTCATCAAGTAATGGTTTAACAAGATAAGAAAATCTCTCTTGTTTCTTTTGATATAAATCCTTATCACTTTGACCTAGTATCATAAATAAATAATCTTTATAATCATCAAAACTTATCTCCCTAGGAGTAGCTTCATAAAAAGACCAAACTATTAAATCAATAGCTAAAGATATTTCTTTTCCTACAAAATCAGGATTGTCATTACCTATAGAAATAGCATTATCATACTTATCTGAAAAACTATTATGTTTTTCTAATAATTCAACTATTATTGGTTCCTTTTTAACACCTGCAAAATTAGATAACTTATCATATATTTCAATAAGATCTTTATATTTATCATTTAATAAATCAATAGCAATTTCAGGGCTTTGTTTATATATCTTTAATATTTTTCTATCATCCATTTTAAATTCCATACTAACACCTACCTAACACTCTATCTTCGGTATTAGAAACGTTTTTAAGAACTTCTTGTCCACCAAATATATCAGCAATGATTCTTTCTTGAACAGCATCTGTTAAATACATACCAGCACCATCGGTAGCTAGTACAATAGGAACATTATGTTCTGTATACCATCTATATGGTATTTTTTTCAAGCTATCAATATTAGATAAAGTATAGTTTGAAGTAGCATTAATTTCGACAATAACACCATATTTATGTAATAACTCTTCATACTTAGCACTATATTCTCCATTTAAAGAAGCATACTCAAAGAAATGTAATCCATGACCGATTCTTATTTGTGGTGGATCATAACCAAATTTCTCTACTAACATATCAATAATCATTAATGATTCTAAAGGATTATTTCTACTTTCAATATTCTCTCCAGCATGTAATCTTAATACTTTATCTTTTTTACCATTTAAGATTCTTAATACATTATTAACAATACTTACAAAGGTCTTAGGATCATTAAGATTATCTCTATCTGCTGCAGTTAAACCATGTTCTTCACCCATTAAGTCAAAGCCTTTTACATATCCTTTATCTACTAACTCTTCAAAGTCAGTCATAGCTTTCTTAACTTTATTATCTTTATGAACATTTCTACTAAAACTATATAATATATTAAAATCAATACCTTCTATTTCTTTAGGATGATCTCTAAAGTACTTTTGCATAACCATAATTGTATTAGTAGTAGAATAACTAAATTCAACATACTCAATACCTTTATCTTTTAAGCTTTGCATAGCCATATTTAACATCTTTATATAGAGAACAGCTCTATACTTAGCAACTTCATCATAATCGTTTGGATTATCTGCCATACTCATAGCAGCTAAAGTAATAATATTAGTTCTTCTTGCAGATACTTCTTCCATCGCTGGAAAAAGTACTTGACCATCTACACCAATAGAGAAACTATATCCTAATTCTTCTTTATCTATAGAACTAATACTTCGCATAGGAAAATCAGAAATCTTTTCTCCTTTAGCTAATTTGCCTAATACTTGATCTCCTCTAACAGGAAAATAATTAATATATTTAGACATCAAACCAATAAATTCTCTACCTGTTAACATCTCTAAGAAATGAGTATGTAACTCTGTTCTAATTCCTTTTATACGAGGTAGATCTTTACCATCAATAAACTTCTCTTGATCATCACTTGCTATTGACACAAATTTTCTTAAATTTTCAAATAAACTTCTAATTTCTGCAGTAGTATATGGCTTTCTTAAATAAACAACTTTATCTTCGTTTAATTCAATATAACCATATATATCATTACCTACTTGTAAATAGAATCTATCATTTATTACTTTATGTGAGATCATTGAACTTAACTCTGGTGGATAACAATGAACATAAAAAAGACCGTCATCATCTCTAACAACGTTAATGAACAATTGATCATTCAATTCTATGCTCCATTTCATATTATTCACCACTATATAAAGTATAGCATAAAAAAACTTATAGTTTAAACTATAAGTTTCTTCCTAATAATCGGAATCATAGTAATTAGCAGCTGATACTATAACATCATACTTATCATAATAGAAACTAGGATCATGCTTACTATACTCATATCCAGGTAATTTATAAATAGAGAATGAAGTATCAGCACTATATCCAGGTTTAACAGATATTAAAGTACCTTTATCAACAAACACTACTTTACCATCTTTATAATAAATAATAGATATATAAGCAGAGAAAGTATTCTTTGTATTATTCTTATAGGCAACCTTAATACCACTATCAGTTTGTGAAATATCTAAATCTTTCTTCTCTAGATTTACTGAATGATAATAAGATCTATACTTATCAGCTTTCATCGTAACATTAACAGTACTAAAATCTTCATAAACATAATTAGATATCATTACAACGAATTGTTTACCAGAATCTGCATATCCATTACCAATATTACGATCTATTCTAGTTCCACTTGAATCAAGATAATTCAAATAGAAAGTATAATCAATAGATTCTGAATTATTATTCTTAGCTAAAACATATAATTCATGATATTTTTCATCATAGAAAGCATTTAATACTTCTATATTCTTAGCCATATCATTTTCAGCTTTAAACTGTATCTTACTAGGATCTAAGACCTTCTTAATAGATTCTTTAGTTTCTGTTTGTTTATCGTCTTTCTTTTCTTCTTCCTTAGGCTCTTCTTTTTTATCTTCTTCTTTTTCTTCATTTTCAGAAGACTTTTTCAATTCAGTAGCATCAGACTTACACTTAGTTTCCTTACATTGTCCTTTACCAATAACAAATCCTATACCAATTCCAATACCTAAGAAAACAAGTAAAAGTATTATAAAAATAATAATTTTAGAACCTCCTTTTTTAGCTGGTTCACTAGTTGCTACTGGTGTACCACACTTATTGCAAAAAGTTGCATTTGGTTCTAACATATTTCCACAATTTCCACATTTCATATTAAGCACCTACCTTTATAAAATTAGTATTATAACCATTATTATTAATATCATAGATATAGAATACAACATAGTATTCTCCACCATCATCTATTGTTACTTTTTTAAATTCAAAATCTTCAACATTGTCAGATATACCATAGTACTCAGGAGCACCTTCTAATTCTCCAGTAAACTTTCCTTTTTCTATAACAGGTTTATACTCATATCTATAGATTTGAGCTCTAGTATATATCTTAAAGTCAAGCATTGAACCAACTACCCTTTCATCTGCTGAACTATCTACTTTAGCAGCAGCTATGAAAGGAACATCGTTCTTAAATCCTAAATCATAGATAACTGACAATTGATATTTATTATCAAAAATATCAGTATTAGGATTAATAGCAAAACCATAAGTATAAATTTCTTCTACCCCATCATATATTCTTTTAAAAACTGGAATATGAATATTCTCTTTTTCTCCTACAGCAACTATTAAATTATTACTAATATTAGTAGTTAAGACACCATCATCACTTAACTTAGCATCATTACTACTATATACCATTGCATAGTACTTAGGATGATCTTTATCTTTTCTAAATACAGCATAAGCAGAACGAGAATAATTTTTAAACTCTTCTTCACTTAATTTAAGTGATACTTCTTTACTACTATCTACCTTAGTTTCATTCTTAGTTAAATCGAATGCAAAACTAGAAGCATTACTTTGAGTATTATAGAATGTTGTAATAAAATCTTTATAACCTTTAGGAACAGTTAAATTATTATATACTTTCAAATATTTAATTCTTGCAGCTTTACCATTATATGGAAAATAAACAGATAAGCCATTAGATGAAGGAATATTTGAATAACTATATACAACAGCATCCTTAATAGCACTCTTTAACTTATCAGGACTCTTACTAGAATAAGAACCAATTCTATCCACAAAAGAATACAAATCAATAGTATCATATCCACTTGATCCAACAGCTTGACCAAATTGATACATTGCACTTCTAACTCTTGAAATATCATCATAGTGTTCTGTAATACTTACACCTTTTATAAACTCATCTAATTCCTCAGATACCGTATCAATTTTACTTAAATCTACAACTGAATAAGTAACACCAGCAGTACCAAATGGATCAAGTATACTCATTTGCTTTTTATATTGTTCAACAAACTTCTTACCAAATTCAGCGCCATCATCAGTACCTTCAAGATTATTAACAAAACTTAATACATCAGTAGTAGATCCTCCATAGGATACTTCTTCAGAGAAAACAATATAATCAGAATAAGGACTGAATAAATTAGCTACTTCAAAAGTACCATTTAAACAAGTTCTAAATAGTACTGCATCAAACTTATAATCAGTACCAAACTTA
>JAFPMR010000261.1 GCA_017411235.1 Bacilli bacterium
GAAAACTGTAAAAAAAGAGCCAGAAAAACTGGAAATACCGAAATATAATAAACAATATGTTGATAAACGTTTAAGAGAAATTAATAAAAAAATTAAGGATCCTAGTACTTCGAGTGATGAATTATATGATTTATTACAAGAGAGAAAGGAACTTAATAAACAAAAGAGATTATTAAAGCTTCAGGAACCTCAGGTTGAAAAAGAAAAAAAACCTAAGCCAGTTAAAAAAGTTCCTAAGGTAAAACCAAAGGAAGAACCTAAAGAGGAAGTTGTTGTTCCTCCAGAAGAACCTGTTCCGGAAGTAGAAGAACCAGTTCCTGAATCTCCTCCAATAGAGGAATTCAAAAAAGAGAAAAGAAAAGATATTATATTAATTATGATATTGCTTGCTTTATTAATTGGTTTAGTTATAGGTATTATTTCTTTTGCTCTTAAGGATAAAAGCGATAAGAGAGAAGATTCTGTAGTACGTGAAGAAGAACATAAGGAAGATGAAGAAGCTAAGGAAAGAGAAAGATTAGCTAAGTTATATGATGAATGTTTAGTTAGACCTTTAGATGAGAGAGACAGAACTGAAGAAATTATTCAAGCTGAAGAGGAATTGAAGAATTTCTTAGGTAAGTATAAAATTTCTGTTGGTTATAAAGATTTAGATATGGGATATGCATATTATTATAATGAAAACCAAGTTTATTATGCTGCTAGTTCTGTTAAGATATTAGCTGTTTTATACTTATATAATGAAGCTAGTAAAGGTAATTTAGATTTAGAAACTACATTAAAGTATACTTCTAAAGATAGATGGTCTGCTAGTCCTGAAATGAGTAAGGTTAAGTTTGGTACATCATTATCTTTAAGAACGTTATCTAAATATACTCTTACAGTTAGTGATAATACTGCTTATCAAATGTTAGTTAGATACATAGGTAGAAAAAATATTATTGAATTTGGTAAGAGTATGGGAGCTAAACGTACATTTAATGGTGGAGATAACTTCGGTAATATTGATGTACTTGATGCTTTAGTATATTGGAATTATGTTAATGACTTTATTAATAATAATGGAGAGTTGGGACAAGAGTTAAAATCTTATATGATAAGTGCTGAACAAAATGGTTTAACACTTGAAGAGTATGGGGTAGAAGCTGCACATAAGTATGGTGAATATAGTCCTTTCTATCATGATAATGGTATTGTTTATTCTAATCATCCTTATCTAGTATCAATTCTTACTAGGGAGTATGGAAAAACAATGATTAGTAAAGTTAAAGACATTAATGAGCATATTTATGAGTTACATTTGAAGTATTATCAAAATAGAGAAAACATTTGTAAATCAGAAGTTTATGGTAATTAAAAAAGAGTATTAATTAATACTCTTTTCTTTTCGCTTGAATTCTTTTGCTAATTGGCCACTTTGATCCATGCTCTTATATAATCCTTCGTTAATGATGTAATCAAATTCACCAATGTATTCAAATGTTAATGGATTGTATCCTAATTTGAATTCATCTAATCCTTTATATGGATTATCACTTGTGAAATCACCAGTTATACCATTTAAATCGATGTAATCATAATCATTTTTATAATATTTAATTAATTCATAATGTAAGAAATAGTTTGGACAGAATTTGTTGAATTCCTTGTTGTATCCACTAATTAAAATACTTACGCGATTTTTATATTTTATTGTAATAGCACCAGCTATGTAAGCTTTTTTACTAGTTGCTAAATAATTTGTTGCTAAGACGATGCTATCACTGATAGTTGATAATACTCCATCGGAATCCATTTTTCTTTTTAGATTTTCTTTTGAAGGATTCTTCATTACGATGTTAACAATTTTTTCATTCTTTTCTTGTTCTTTTTCATATCTTTCTCTTAGATTGATTAAGCATTTTTCAAAATCAATTTCTACTAGGAATACATCAATACTGTCATTCTTTGAAAAAGCATTGTAGTAATTAAAGTAGTGAGATATTGGATATTCTTTTTTATTCTTAATGAAGTTGTATAGTATTTCTATTTCTTCTCTTTTACCTTTAACTAAACTCATACCAGAGTTACTAGCTTTATTAATTTTATTTCTTGTATTTTTTGATACTGTTCTTAAATTAGTACTCTTTAATACTTGGATAGCATTATAAACAGGAAGTTTAGATTCAAATCTTTTTACTCCTTCTAGTTTTCTAAAGTTTAATCCTCTTAAAGTACTTTCAATCATTTGATTTTTATTATATTTTATTTGTTTCTTTTCATAATCTATTGTACCAATTGATATTTCTGGATTTATTTTAATGAATGCTAGATTTTTTTTGTAGTAATATTTTTTTAATTTATCTAAGAATTCTTTTAATAGAGAAGGATTGTAGTAATCTACTAAGAATCCTTTTGGTGAGTAACCATATCTATTAAATAAACCTAGTTTTTTAGTCAATATTAAAGCAGCGGCATGTATTGTACCACTATCATCTACAAGTCCTAGCATATCGTAGTCATAACCTTGTTCAGACGCAAGTAGGGCATAGTTTGAACTTTGATGATAACTACCTAATGGATGACTTTCAGCAAATTTATCAAATTCTAAAATAGATAAATTTTTGAGTTTCATATGACCCTCTCCTTATGCGTAAGGGAGTATTATATCATATATAAAAATTATTGCAATAAATTTGTTTATGTTTTAAAATTAACATAGAGGTGTTGTCTAATGAGTAAGGTTGAAACTAGATTTAAGAGTTTAATGTTAATATCATTTATAATGGTAATGATAAATGTAATGGTAGGAGCATTGTTAACCATATACTTAGATTTCTCTTCTAAGGTTACAGCTGTTATTATAGGTACTGTTGTATTATTACAAGGAATGTTCTATTTCATTAGGTATTTATATGATGGTTTAGGAAAGAAAGTATTTGCTGTAGATTTGATTATGGCAGTAATAGATATAGTTTTAGGTGTATTTACTATATTCTTCCCATTTGAATCTGCTGGTCATGTAGGAATTGTATTTGGCTTACATTTGATTGGTAATTCTGCTGAGAAGTTATATTATGCATTTAAACTTAGAGCTAAATCAGACAGTTCTTATCCTTTATTGATTGTAATCGGTTTATTATTGATTATTATGGGAATATTTGTAATGTTTAATCCATTTAAGAGTTTTATTCTATCTAGTAAACTATCTGGTATGTTTATGATAGGTGCTGGAGTATTCGAAGGAATGATTTGTAAGTTATTCTTTGATAAAACAGATACAATATTAAAGATGTTTTAGTTGCTTATGGTTGTATCACATAGTTTTTACTTTATTATTCCTTTAATATTTATAATATTGTTTTTATTATAGGCTTTAAGCCTTTTTTTCTTGATTTATATACTTAAATATGGTAAATTATTAAGCAGACGAGGAAGTGAAATATATGGAAGTAGCACTTTTAGTAGTATCAGTTTTATTAATTGCGATAGTTTTGTTACAAAGTAATAAAGCAAGTGATTCAAGCCAAATCATTGGTGGTGGAAATGAAATGTTATTCCAAAATCAAAAAGAACGTGGTGTAGAATTATTTATTACTAGATTAACAATTTTATTATCTGCATTATTTTTTATAATTTCATTTATTATATTTATAAGATAGTCTGATGACTATTTTTTTTTGCTCCGATTATTGAAGATAATCGGTATATATGGTATATTTAATAGTAGTATTTTATATAATAAAAAGGGTAGTGATCTAGATGAAAGAAAACCTTGTTAAATTATTAACTAATGTCCATGAAGCTAAAGAACTTATGGAAATTAATGATATGTTAGGTTTAAAAACAGCAGAAGAATTAAAAGAATTACAAGATACATTGAATGAATTAGTAGAGGAGTATGTTGTTTTTAATACAAAAAAGAACAAATACATTTTACTTGCTAATTGTCCTGGCTTAAAGATTGGTAAATTATCTGTTAATAAAAAAGGCTTTGGTTTTATTATACTTGATAGAGAAGACGATTTATATGTAGATGATTCTAATATGAATGGCGCTATCCATGATGATATAGTACTTGCTGAAGTATTTACTAAAGGAGTACGTAAAGAAGCTAAGATTATTAAAGTTATTAAGAGAGAGTTTAAGAACCTAGTTGGTGAAGTATTCTTTGATAATGGAGATGCATTCATTAAATTAGATGATGATAAAAGAGATATTACAATTCATTTAACAAAAGATTCTGTTAAGAACTGTGTAGCTGGCCATAAAGTTATGGTTAAAGTTGTTAAGGAATTAGGTAAGAAGAGATACTTAGCTGAGGTTGTTAAAATAATCGGTCATAAGGATGATCCTGGTACTGATATTTTAAGTATTGCTTATAAACATGGTATTTATGAAGAATTCGGTGAAGCTGTAGAAGATGAATTAGAATTCATTCCTGTTACTGTTTCTGAAAAAGAATTAAAGGGTAGAAGAGATTTAACAGGAGAAACTATATTTACTATAGATGGTGATGATACTAAAGATATCGATGACGCTATTAGTATTAAGATATTAGAGAATGGTAATTATGAATTAGGTGTTCATATTGCTGATGTTTCTAATTATGTTAAAGAGAATACAGCACTTGGTGATGCTGCATATGATAGAGGAACATCTTCTTATTTAGCGGATACTGTTATACCTATGATTCCTCATAAGTTATCTAATGGTATTTGTTCATTAAATGAAGGCGTTGTTAGATTAACTATGTCTTGTGTAATGGAGATTGATCATAAAGGTAAAGTAGTTAATTATGATATTTTCGAGAGTTATATCAAGAGTAGAAAAAAGATGACTTATAAAAAGGTTAATGATATCATAGTACGTGGACTTGTTCCTGAAGGTTATGAGCCATTTGTTGATGATTTAAAATTAATGAATGAATTACATTTAATCTTACGTAAGGAAAAGAATAGTAGAGGATATATTAATTTTGATTTAGATGAAGCTAAGATAATTCAAGATGAAAATGGTAAAGCTATAGATGTAGTTAAACGTATTAGAGAAGAAGGCGAAATGCTTATTGAGGACTTCATGATAGCAGCTAACGAAACTGTTGCTACTCATATTGCTAATATGGATTTACCATTTATCTATCGTGTCCATGATGTTCCTAATGCAGATAAGATTAATGATTTCATGACATTAGTTAATATTCTAGGATATAAGTTAACTGGTAATGTTAGAGACATTACTCCTAAGTCAATGCAAAATATACTAGATCAATTACAAGATAAACCAGAGTTTGAAATACTATCTAGTTTATTACTTAGAAGTATGAGAAAAGCTGAATACAGTAAAGAAAACATTGGTCACTTTGGTTTAGCTAGTAGAGCTTATACACATTTTACAAGTCCAATCAGACGTTTTCCAGATTTAACTGTTCATAGATTATTAAAGAAATATCTAGTTGATCAAGATATGTCTATGACAACTATTCAAGCATTAGATAATCAGTTAGTTGAAATAGCTAGACATTCTTCTGAAAGAGAAGTTGCTGCTGTTGATGCTGAACGTGATGTTGATGATATGAAGATGGCAGAATATATGGAAGACCATATTGGTGAAGAGTATGAAGGAGTTATTGATACAATTACTAATTTTGGTTTCTTTGTACAATTACCTAATCTAATTGAAGGTTTAGTTCATGTACAAACATTAAAAGGTGATTATTTTAATTATGTTCCTGAATTACTTGCTATGATAGGTAAGTCTACAAAGAAGACATATCGTTTAGGGGATAAAGTAAGAGTTAAGTGTGTTGGTGCATCTAAAGAAAATTCAATGATTGACTTTGAAATTGTAGAGGTTGATAAAAATGGAGATAAAAAACAAAAAAGCTAATTTCGATTATTTTATAGAAGAATCTATTGAATGTGGAATTGAACTTAAAGGTACTGAAATAAAATCTTTAAGAAGAGGTTCTGGTGATTTAAAAGATACTTTTGCAATTATTCGTAAGGGTGAAGTATATTTAGTTAATATGTATATTGCTAAATATGAAGAAGGTAATAGATTCAACCATGAAGAGAGAAGAACTAGAAAGTTATTACTTCATAAAAAAGAAATAAAGAAATTAAAAGAAAAAGTTGAAAGAGAAGGATATAGTTTAGTACCTTTAAAAGCTTATTTAAATGAAGGTAATAAAGTTAAGATATTACTTGGTGTAGGTAGAGGTAAGAAACTATATGACAAACGTGAAACAATTAAAGAACGTGATTTGAATAGGGAAGCAAATAGATTGAAGTAGGGATAAATATGAAAAGATATTTAGTTTTCTTCATTGCTTCTTTTTTTCTTCTATTAAGTAGTGTTTTAGCTTTGACTGAAGCACCTGTTGATATAACAAAGATGAGCTTGATAGAAATAGAAGAAGCATTGGATAAAGGATTTATTACAAGTGAACAATTAGTTAATATTTATTTAGAAAGAATTGATGAGTACAATTCTAAATTTAATGCTATCAATCAAAAGAATGAACATGCTCTTGAACAAGCTAAGGAATTAGATAAGATGAGAGCTAATGGTAATATTAAGGGTAGATTACATGGTATTCCTATTATTGTTAAATGTAATATAGATGTTTATGGTATGCCAACTACTGCTGGTACTAAATCTTTAAAAGATAATATGCCTAAGAGTGATGCTTATGTTGTTCAGCAATTAATAGATGAAGGTGCTATTATTCTAGCATCTGCTAATATGAGTGAACTAGCATTTTCAGCATCAGATTCTTATAGTTCATATGGTCATGTATGGAATGTTTATAATGTAGATAAATATACACCATATGGTAGTAGTGGAGGATCTGCTGTTAGTGTTAAAGCAGCATTTGCTGCTGCTGCATTAGGTACTGATACTAATTCATCAGTTAGATTACCTGCTGCAGGAGCTGGTTTAGTAGGTATTCGTCCAACGTATGGCTTATTATCTAGTGATGGAGTTATACCATATGATTATGAAAGGGATACTGTTGGGGTACTATCTAGTACTGTTAAAGATAGTTCATTAATATTAGAAATAATATCTGGTGGTAAATACAAGAGCAGTAGTAAAGGTTCTTTAAAAGGAGTTAATATTGGTGTTGCTACGCAATATGTTACTGGTAGTAAATCTTACCAAGGCATTAAAGGTTTAACTGATGAAGATATTCTTGCTTTAACAGAAGCAAGTATTAAAAAATTAGAAGAAGCAGGAGCAAATATTATTTATTTAGATAAGTTTGCTAAAGATTCTAATATTAATATTGCTACTAGTACATATGCTGGTATTACAATGTGTTATTATTTTAATCAATATATTAAAGGTACTAATGGTACTATCAGAAGTTTTACTCAGTTAGCTAATTCATCTGGACATGTTCAAGGATTAGGTGGATATGTAACACAATGTGATGGTATTAAAGAAAGTTCTAGAGATAATAGAAATA
>JAFPMR010000262.1 GCA_017411235.1 Bacilli bacterium
ATTCTTTATATTTGCTCTTAAATAGATTTAAGAACTTACTTACTTCTTCATTTGTAGTTACATAACTTAAACTTATTCTAATAGTAGATGTAGCTCTCTTCTTATCATTGTAGATTGCCATTACACTAGTAGATAAATCTCCACTACTGCAAGCAGTATTAGTACTCAAATATACCTCATCATCTTCCATACTATGGATAAATGTTTCTGGTCTTATATTCTCTAAACTAATATTTAAAATATGTGGAATAGAATACTTAGTTCTATTTAATAATACACCATCATATTTCATTAATTCATTACATATTCTCTCGTTTAATCTTTGTACCTTAGCTTCTTTTTCTTCTAGATTATCTAAAGCAATTCTACAAGCTTTAGATAAAGCTACGATCAAAGGTAATGGTGGTGTTCCACTTCTTAATTCATTAAAATGTCCACTACCATGTATTAAAGGTACTATATTTACTCTGCTACTCTTAAATAGAAAACCAATACCTTTAGGTCCAAAGATCTTATGACCACTCATAGAAGCCATATCTACATCATGCATATTAACTGGTATTTTACCAATAGCTTGTGTCATATCTGAATGAAATATCGCACTTGGATTCTCTTTTTTAATTATTTGTCTTAAAGTCTTTAGTGGTTGTCTTATACCAACTTCACTATTAACTGCACAAATACTAACTAAAATAGTATCCTCTCTTACTTTCTTCTTTAAATCTTCAAAATCTATTAAACCTTCTTCATCATTATTAACATAACTAATTTCAAATCCTTCTTTTTCTAAGAAATTACAAATTTCATAAATAGAAGGATGCTCTAATTTAGAAACAACAATATGCTTACCACGATTTTTATAAGCCATTGCTACTCCTTTAAGAGCCATATTATTACTTTCTGTAGCTCCACTAGTTATTATTAACTCATCTTCATTTATATTAAATAATTCACATATCTGTTTTGTTGCACTATTAAGTAATACTTTGGACTTAACTCCTAAAGCATGTATAGAGTTAGCATTACCCATATAGTCTCTAGTTGCTTTATTATAACTTTCTAAAACATCATATAAAACAGGTGTTGTAGCTGAATAATCTAAATATATCATATCAAAATCACCTATCATAATTATAAAGCATTTATAGTAATTCTACAAACAAAAAAACGAACTAATTAGTTCGTTTCTCTTACTTTATCAAATAATTTATCGCTAATACCAGGTTCTACAGTATTAATCGCTCTTATTGTAGTATCTAAAGCTTTCTTGTAATCTCCTTCATAGAATAGACCTTCAGACTTAGTAATCTCTAAATCAACATTCTTATTAATAGAACGATATCTATTACCATAAATGATTGCTACTTCTACCATAGCAGCTGTCTTAATAGCTTCATTAGCAGTATTATAAACTTTTAAAGCTAAGTCTCTTGCTGTATCAACTCTAATATTTAAAGTTTTAATTGAAACTGGTTTCTTTTCCAATTCCTTTTTCATTTCTATAATAGCAGCATTAGCTTCTTCCATTTGAACATAATAATTACTTGGTATTACAGGTAACTTATACTCATAAACTCTTCTACTTGCTTTAGCCATAATATCATTAATCTCTAACAATTGATCTTTAGCTCTTTGTTCATCTTCTTCTAAACTACCTAAACTACGTAAAGCAACATCTAATTTCTCTTCAGTAACAGACAATCTATTATTAAGATTCTCCATCTCTTTACCTAATCTAGTATAAGCAAATGATTTATTACGATGAGCATCTACTATTTCATTATAATCTTTTCTAATAGTTATTAATTCATTCTTAATAACTTCAATTACCTTAACGTCATCATCAGTTAAATCATAACTATATTTAATAACATCTAACTTACGATACAAACCATTATTAGTTTTTTCTAACTTATTACATTTAACTAGTATCTTTCTAACATACTCATCAAAGATTTTTCTAGCTCTCTTCTCTGCATCAAAGTCATTATAAATATTATCGAAATAACCTAAAATAGTTTTTAATTCAAATACAGAATCTTCAACATTTAAAACATTTAATCTAGCAAAAATATCTTGAATCTTCTTATTAGATTCTTCAATATTATAATCTAGATTTAAATACTCTAAATTATAACCTTCCCCAATCATTCTTTCTTGAATAGTTTTAACATCCTTCATCTTAGCTGGAATCAAATTATTACCCATTAATAGAATAGTAGGAGCTTCTTCAATAATAACATCTAAGTTGCCAATTACATCATCAATACCTTTAACAATCTTACTTACTTCATCATAACTATTCTGTTCCATAGCTACTTCAAATGTTGCAAATAACTTATCAACATTCTCGAATTGTAATTCTAAAGGTCCACAAACTTCTTTATAATCATTTTTATTCTTATTATACTTAGAAATAATCTCACGATACTTAGCTTTTAACTTAGTAATAGTTTCTCTATTCTTCTCTTCAGATAAAGTAATATTTCTAATTTCATCTAACAAGAAATTAGCTTTACTCTTAACGTAATAAATTTCTAATTCAACTTTAGCTATTTTATCATTTAAAGCTTTATAATCTTTTTCATTAAAGCAATCTTCTATTTCTATTAAAGCATCTGTGATCTTTGGCAATTCTTCATCTTTAATCTCTTTAAATCTAACTTGCCATTCATCATAAGCTTCTTGCATTTTTTCATTATTAACTAATGCTTCAACCTTATTTAATTCACTTAAAATAGAAGAAGAAATAATAAGGTTTTTATCACGTTCCAATGTTACAATTTCATCTTGGTATTTCTTTTTTTCTTTTCTATTTACCATATTCAAAACAACAACTATAACAATAATACTAACAATATAATAAGTAATACCAGCTAGTATATAAGCAGTCTGACTCATGACTAAACCTCCTATCTCTAAACTCTATAATAATAATACCACAAAGTACACTTAAAATATATAACTATAAACAAATATTTTGTTAATCTATTTGTAAACTAATATCAAAGAAATGATATAATAACCATGAGGTGGATTTAATGTTTAATAAAAAGAATAAAAAAATAATTGCTAACACAATGAACCTAGCTCGTGGAACATATCTACTATCAATACTTCCTAATGATGAATTCACTACATTATATAAAGCAATGGAAGCAAAAAAAGTAGAAAATCCATCAGAATACAAGATACCAGATTGGTTTACTATCCAATTCGTTGACGGCAATAAAAAAGATGTTTATATCTTCCTTGGAAGTTTCCATGAAGGTAAAAAATATCCTATAGTATATAAAGAATTATTCATAGAAGAAATGAAAAGATATAAAATAAACTTCAAAGAACTAAAAGATAACAAATATAAAATCAAAAGAAATCCTATTCAAAAATAAAAGAGCAATCTATTTACTAGATTGCTTTTAATTTTTTAACACTATACACAATAATAATTAATAACACAACTGATAATGCAACAACACGTAGAATATAATCCACAGTTTCAGGGGAATTAGTTTTTGGACTATCATATTCTTTAATTTCATCACTAACTTCTTCATCAGATGAGTCATTTCCAGTTGGATGAGGAATATCACTTACATTTGCACCTGGTAGATTTACTTGAACAACATTAGAAACAATACCACTAACGCCTTCAACTACAGCACCATTCTTATATGCTGTCCACTCAGTCCATGAATTATTATATGCTTTATCATAAGAATCCTCTGCTGGTGCAACCATCTTTATAACTACATAAGTATAAGTTTTAGCTGGTATATAAGCTGCGTCTCCATCTTCATTCTTATATACAAATGCTAAAGATTTAACACTTTCCTTATCAACTCTATCATCATATTTTTTCCAACTCTTATCGTCACTTAATGTTCCAGCATCACTTTTATCAGAATAATATACATCAATATCATAACCTTGTCCTTCAGCATATGATAAATCTATTCCATCAAATGCACCTTGCCAGTGATTATTTTTACCATAAGCAGTTTCAATATTATCATATATAACCAAATTTGTTATGTCATTATTAGATGGTCTTACTCTTAACTTATATTGATAATTTTTAGATACCGAACTAACAGCATTACGGCTTGTATAATTATTATCAGTAGTTTCAACTAATGTTAATAAATCTTGATGAGTTGCTTGTAAATCAAGTACTTCCAAAGTAGCAACAGAAGTAAACATATAATCTAATTTACCATTATCATTTAAATCTATTGTTTCCTTTAAAGCATAAACATCATCTTTCATTTCTAATGTTTGAACTCTACCATTATAATCATTAATCCTAGCATAAGGAATATAATTAACTTTACTTAAATTAATAGGTTCCATATAAATAATATTTTCAAATGACTTTCCAGTTTCAAGAAAAGATTCATAAGGAACAGAAACAAAAATATCAAATGAAGGTAAAGATAAACCTTTTATAGTTCCATTTTTTATTTCATTAATAGATAAATCTAATGGATCATCTCTAAAATCCCATAAGACTTTTACTAAAGTTCTTCCTGTACCATTATAGTTCTCTTTTATTTCTATATTTAAATGATCTTCTAAATAATCTTTATTAATAGAAGCACCAGAAATAGTTTTTATTTTACTAGTTAAAGTACTAGATGGATTTGACATATTATCAACTATAGTAGCATTCATACCTTTTGGTAATAAATCAAAGTATTCAACTCCAAGAAAACTATCAGTATTTCCATAATCAAATCCCATTTGTGTACTAATTGTATATTTACCAGTATATTCCTCATCAGCAGGTGAATTTTGTAATAATCCGTTATTAGCTGATTTCTTTGTTACTTGGAAGCTAACAGCATTATCCAATACATCTTGAGAACAAACAACTCTTTTTAAGTAATCACCATGCACTATTAAATCTAATTGAGCAATTTCATTTTTAGTAACACCATCTGCATAGTTATCTAGTTCACCATGATTTACCCATTCACCATCTTGATAAATTTTTAAATATGCAAAATTATATATTTTACTTCTATTATCTAAATCTTTTTTATTGATTAATACATTTGCTTCCATAGTAACTACATAACCGTAATAACTAGCTTGAGTACTATGCATATCAGGTTTAATAGATTCTTCCACATTTTTAATAATCCACTTATATGATTGAACATTTTCATCAGATTCAAAAGATACCGTATTATCAACATTCGCTTTTAAAGTGTTCCCATATTTAACATATTCATTAGAATCAGCGTATTTAACCCATAATTCAAGATCATATGGTTTAATTGCTTTCTCTGATGCATTATATAATTTATTACCATGCCAATACACAGTTGTGAATTTATATTCTTCACTATTTAATTTAACATAGTTTTGCTTATCATCTAATGCATAAACATAATCGTCTCCAAGTTCAACATCTTCTTTTGTTCCACCCCAAATATAAGTTAATTGGAAATCATATTTTGCATAAGCCATTCCATAAGCAGCTTTAGTCAAGCTAACTTTACTTTGTTTATCTGCAATCTTTCTAATTCCACCATCACCATGTCCAGTAAAAACAAAAGCAAATTCATCTAAATTAATTTTCTTCTCTTTTTGATTTAAAAGAGAATCCTCTGTTTCATCCCAGTAAACACCATGTACTTCTGAATTGCCAGTAATCGTTGAATGCTCATATTCTGCTTTAGGATAACCTATTGTTACATAAGAGTAAATCTTATACCATAAATAACGCCAATTAGTTAATTTTACTTTTCCTCCATTAACAGGAAGAGTATTCAATTCATCATCTAAAGCAATAGCTCCTGATGGTACATCATATAAGAAATACAAAGAATCTTCAGGATATTTTTCTCTTGCATAATTCCATCTGTAATTATATAGCTTAATATCTCTGACACCTTTCATCTGTTTCTCAATAGTCATAGTATATTTTACCCATATATAATCACTAGCATTAGCAGGTAAGCCATCTAAAGCTTGAATCTTTTCAGCATCAACTACGTATGAGAAATCATCATGATTAGAACTATAATTTAATGTAACATTATTAGTTGTTCCAAGTGGAGATGAATTATAAAGTAATGTAGCATTAAAATCAAAACTTTTACCACTATTAACATATTGTGGATTTGTTCTAAAAGCTACTTGAACACTTCCTTCAAAATTAGATGATTCTTCAATAGCTACGTTGTTCTCTAAAACAATACTTTCTCCAGAAGAAACTAGTTTCCAATCTGCTACACTTATATCATCGCCTGTAGAAGAACTAACTATATCAATAACCTTCCCTTTATAATCACGGAATCCATTATTAATAACAATTCTTAAATCTCCTGGTTCATAAGAAAATTGGGCATTATTATTTTTATAATTAACTTGCAAAATGATATCTTTTACTTCATCAACTTTTACAGCATTCCAAGTATAATTTGTTTTTAATTCTCCATCATCAATGAAGCTCATACTAACATCCCAATTCGAATCAACTTTACTAGGATCTTTGAATAATTTTCCATTAACAGCTATTTCAATAGTTTTATTTACTCCCAAAAAAGATATTATTAACAACGGAATTAATAATATCAATGAAAATTTCTTTATATTTATCTTTTTGCACATATATAACACCACCTATATTATTTATTACAATACAATTGTACCAAATTAATATAAAGCGGGCACCAAATATCGCTTGTTTATTGACATTTCTTGATATTTATGTATAATTATTAGTGCGATGTATTTGGCAGCGTTATAAGTAGTTATAATGTGTTTATTGCCGTAAGGTGTACAAGTATTCTAAGGCTGCCTTAGAAAAAAGTATAAAATAAACTCCCTATTTACTACTTTATAACTCCCTATATATCAAAATATAGAGAAAGGAGAATTATCATGGCAAGATACACTGGTCCAGTTTATAAGAAATCTCGTCGTTTAGGTTTCTCATTATTAGAAAATGGAAAAGAACTAGCAAAACGTCCTTATGCTCCTGGAGCACATGGAAATGATTCAAGACGTAAATCTAGTGAATATGGTATCCAATTAGCTGAAAAACAAAAAATCAGATTAATGTATGGTTTAAATGAAAAACAATTCCATAGATTATTTGATAAAGCAGCTCGTATGAAAGGTCAAAATGGTTACAACTTATTATGCTTACTAGAATCTAGATTAGATAACATGGTTTATCGTTTAGGATTAGCTAAAACTAGAAAAGCTGCTAGACAAGTTGTTAATCATGGACATATTACTGTTAATGGTGTTAAAGTTGACATCCCTTCTTACCAAGTTAAAGTTGGAGATGTAGTTGCAGTTAAAGAAAACTCTTTAGATCATGCAGCTATTAAAGAAGCTGTTGAAACAACATTAACTCGTCCAGCTTTCGTTGAATTTGATAAGAACAAAATGTGTGGTAAATTATTAAGATTACCTGATAGAAGTGAACTTAACCCAGACATTAACGAAACTCTTATCGTTGAGTACTACAATAGATAGTAAAATAAAAAAGACTCTTATGAGTCTTTTTTTATTGGTACTAATAATACAGTACTATTATTAGTTAAATCCATCTTTTTCATAATATTGTTCATATCTTTTAAATTAATACTATTATATCTATCAAACATATCATCAATAATATGTCCATATGTAATCATTTGATAAGCCATATCAGTATTAACATATTCAATATCATCATAATCTTTTATCATTGATGCAATATTACATCTTTTTCTTCTAACAATATCATCTTCAGTAATCTCTAGATTATTCATCTTATTCTTAATTAAATCTATAACCTTCTCTGGTTCTCTACTATCTACATTTACCTCAATAGTAATATTATCATTAAATAAATCAGCAGCAGCTCTAATAGAATTAACCAAATTCTTACTTAATAATTCTTCTCTAAAAGTAGATATACTACCAAAATTACATCTACATAACATATTAATATAAACAAGTAATGTAGCTCTATCATATTCTTTAAATAAAGAATATGGCATTTTATAACAAATCTTTAATTTAGGTATCTCTACATTTCCTTCAATTTCTTCATATACCTTATTAACTTCTCTTGGTTCTTCTTCTATCTTAACTATAGGATCTCTATAATCAATAAATCTCTTTTTATTTTGATTATCTTTAATAATTCTTAATGCTTCATCTACTTCAAAATTACCAGTAATAATTAAGAACATATTCTTTGGATGATAAAATGTTTCATAAACATTTTGTAACTCTTCTACAGAAGTATTTAAAACATCATCTACTTCTCCAGTAACTAAGTTTCTTCTCTTATCATTTTTATATAAACATTTATTCATTCCATAATATAACTTATGACCAGGATTATTTTTGCCCATTTTTACTTCTTCAACAATAATACCTTTTTCTTTTTCAATTAAGTCTTTAGTAAAATAAGGAGTCTCTACATAATCTAATAAATGCTCTAAATTCTTTTTAAACTTACTAGTTCCCATTACTTCATAACAAGTAAAATCAAAAGTCGTAAAAGCATTTATACTAGAACCAATCTTTTTAAAATAATCATGAGCAGTATAGCCATCTTTTTCATTAAAATTAACATGTTCTAAGAAATGAGCAACACCATCATGTACTTTATAATCTTCTCCTCTATTATTCTTAAATTCAGTATGAATAGATCCATACTTAACACTAAATGTTATATAAAAAGAATTAACATGTTTATTAACTAACATATATACAGGAAGACCATTATCTAATACTTCATGATAAACAATTTCATCAATCCCTTTAATTCTAATTTGTTCCATTACTACCCTCCTTACATAACATATAAACTAAATTAATCTTAATCTTCTTTGCAACTTCAATAACTTCTTTTCTAGTAACACTCTTATATTCATTTATTAACTTATTACCAGATAATAAATTATCTAAGTCATTAGCAATCTGAATATTTATTAAAGCCCAAGTAGAATCTTCTCTCATCTTAACTTGATTAATTCTAGCTTTCTTAGAACTTAATAAATCATCATCAGTAAACTTACCATTTGCCATATCTTTAATACATTGATTAACTAGCTTAACACATTTATCTTTATTCTTTTCATCAATACCTGCTTTAACAATTAATAAAGAACTATACTTATTAATATAACTACCAATGTTATAACATAAAGAATTCTTTTCTCTTACGTTGGTATATAACTTACTAGTTAAGTCATTGCCACCAAATATATAATTAAATATTGGTAAAACAATATCTCTTTCTCTCTTATTTAAATTATTAAGATTATAAAGCATTACAAATGAAGCTTGTTCATAATCACCATATTCAACAACTTCTTTAACTTCTTTTCTCTCTTTATTTTCAATAAACAAATTACCATAGTTATTATTTTGTTTTTTTACAACAAAATACTTCTTTATATAACTAACAACTAGATCCATATCTACATCGCCAGCAATATAAATATCAATTACAAAATCAGTAAATAACTTTTTATAATTCTTAACTAAAGTACTAGGACTTATCTTTTCTAAATCTTCCAAATAACCTAATGGAGAATAAGAACTATGAGAATTAATATCCATATTTTCTAATGCTCTTTTCATTGCATAAGAACCAGCATACTCTCTCTCTTCTTCTATCATTGTTTTAAAATTATTAACACTGATATTATAAGAATCTAAATCAAACTTACCATCTTTAATATTTGGATTATTTATTATTTCAAAAGGAAATGCCAATACTTCTTTTAAATACCCTTCTTCACAATATTTAGGATTTAAGAAATCATATGTAATTTCAAAATTTAATGTATTTCCTTCAATATTAGAACATGAATAAATAAAAGAACTATATAATCTTTCTAATTCAATACTAATATCTCTTCTTTTAGGATATTTTTTACTACTTTCACATAATAACTTTCCAAGAATAACATAAGGAGAAATATCTTCTTTTTTTAATTCTTTTCTAAAATTAATAGACATTGTAGTAGTTCTATATTTATTTATCTTAATAGCATGGATTTTATATCCATCACATTCATATACCTTACACTTCATCTTGATCTTCCTTTCATGTCTTAACTATTATATCAAATAAAAAGAGGTTTCTAAACCTCTATTTACCTTCATAATTAACTGGTGAACTAGCAATTCTAGAAATATCATCTGCAATCTTAACAGATTTACCAGTATATCTATATAAGTCTCCTCTAGCTTTAGTTGTAGAATAATCTTTAACTAAGTAAATTAAATTATCCTTAATATATTCATATGTATGTACTTTAGAATCAATTAATTTACTCTTTCCACCCTTAGTATAACGAAGTTCTCCAGAATCTCCAAAACTCTTAATATAGTAAATCTTAGTTCCGTTCTTGTTAACTTTTAGTGTACTAGATCCAACATTTTCATCAATCTTCTTAGATTTACCACCCTTAGCAATATATAGATTACCACTATAATAATCATCTATATTAGTAACATAAGCAAATCCTTTTTTGTATTCATATAAATAACCAAATACATCACTAGATACAGTTAACTTTCTAGATATCTTAGCTCCGCTAATCTTAGCATATTTTAACTTGCTTTCACTAGTTAAATAGTAAATCTCATTATCAACTAGTTTAACTGACTTAATACCTG
>JAFPMR010000263.1 GCA_017411235.1 Bacilli bacterium
GAAGATGGTAACAACGTTATCTTGACTAATTCAGAAAGTACAGTTGCTATTAAACTAGAGCATTCTAATGCTAACTTAAATACAATCAATGCAAACGATATAGAAAATATTCTAAGTCAAAATGAAAGTTATAAAGATGTAGAAGTATCATCTGTTGATGTAAGTGGTAGAAGTGCATTCTTAATTTCCACAAGCATTAACGACTTCCCAGTTCAAATCTATTTCATCAATGGTGGATCTAATCTTATACTAGGTGCTACAATAGTTTACCAAAGTGGTGACACAAAAACTAAATATGAAGCAGTTATTACCGAAATGATTGGTTCATTATCATATTCAGAAGCATCAGTAAAAGCAATCGAAACAGTTTCTCAATATTCTCAAATGTTTGGTGTATATAACAATATAATTTATAACATACCAAAAGAAGAAGAACACATTTCTGATGTTCCTGAAGTAGAGGAAGAACAACCTGAGACTCCTCAAGAGCCAGAAGAGCCTGATGAACCGGTAGAACCTGAAAATTTAGAGTAAAATCATACTAGTGTAAAAACTAGTATTTTTTTTGCATAAATCGTCAAAAAAAGCATATTTTTGACCAAAAACATCACAAATATCTTGATTTTGCCGATTCTTTTTGCTATCTTTAGTATGTAAGGGTAATACCTTGCTAGAAATTATAATTTTATTGGGAGGTAAAATTTATGGGAAAACAAGAATTAGTAGAATTCATCGCAGCTAAAGCTGGATTAACTAAAGCTGATGCTACTCGTGCATTAGACGCTGCATTAGAAGGTGTAACTACTGGACTTAAAAAAGAAGGTAAAGTTGCATTAGTTGGATTCGGAACTTTCACAGCTAAAAAACGTGCTGCTAGAGAAGGAATCAATCCTTTAACTAAAGCAGCTATCAAGATTCCTGCTAAAAATGTTGCATCTTTCAAAGCTGGAAGCAAATTAAAAGCAGCTATCAACTAATTTTAGTTAAATAATAAAAAAGAGCTATAAATGATTAAATTTATAGCTTTTTTTTGTCTTTTTGTATTATACTATATATAGTAAAGGAAGATGAAAATGGCCAAGAAGAAAACTCAAAAAAAGAAACCAAACTATATATTATTAATAATTGCATTAATAATTATATTGACCATTTATCTCATAAACAGATTACTATTTATAAGACCATTAATGTGGGTAGTAGCAGTTATCCTTGTAACTATTTTTCTAAACCAATTCTTTAAACTTAGTAAAAAGAGTGCTTTAACACTAGGAATATTATTCATTTTCGTATCAATAGTACTAGATGGAATAATCGTAACAGTCTTTAAGAGAATTCCTGCATATACATATAATGTAGTTTCCAGTGGTAAAGTAAACATCTATTACTCACCAGGATTAAGAGTATGGCAATGTAATGAAAACAGTTATAAAGATTTAGTTGTAGATCAATTCTATAATAAAGGATATATGTGTGATGCTAACGATATAGTAACAATAGAAGTTAATTCATTCTTAAACTCTGTTGTTGAAAACTATGATGACTATGGTAACAAATACGTTAAGATAAGCGGTAAGATAAGTAAAAAGAATAGTCAAACATCAATTGAAATGCGTCCATATATCGAAGGAGAAATAAAAGTAAATGGCTACGTAGAATTCTCCGATAGTATCGTCTTAAAGATTTTCTTTGAAAAAGCAGATCCTGAACTTGATAACTATGATGTCTATGATGATATAACTGTAATTGGTTTAGTAAAGAACTTAGAAGGTAAAACAGGTAATTACATTATCTACATGGATAATGCGCGTATTCTAAGTACTACAAACTTAACTGATTTCTCAATATCCGTAACTCCAGAAGATAAATGTGGTAACAAAAATCTTCTAGCAGCAAATGATCAAAACCGTTTATATAGTTATTGCTTATCAGAAATCTTTGTATCATACGAAGATACAACAAGTGAATTAGTAGATACTATATCTTCTAATAAATTAGATATTCAAGATATTTATTCAAGATATAATAAGATAGAAACAGATAGTGATAACAATAAGATGTATCGTACTGGCACTTATAGTGTTCTAGTATGTAATCCATCTAATAGTAAAGATATAATCATTGGTAAAAAGAACATGAAATTTACTGATGTAACCTGTGAATAAAATAAATGTTTTACATTAAAATACATAATTGTTATAATTAATACATGGTAAAGGATGATAATAATGGCAAAAGAAAATAAATCAAAAAAGGCACCAGCTAAGAAAACAACTAAAGTAGTAAGTAAAACAACTACTAAAAAAGCTGCTCCTAAGAAAAAAGAAAACGTAATAATTCAAACAGAGAATAGTTATGGACGTACAATCATTGCAGCTTTATTAATAATTGTAGTCTTAGTAGGTGGATACTTAGCTGTTCAATATAAGAAGAATCATGGAGAAGGAATCTATATTCAAACAGCTGAAGAAAAGAAATTCAAAGAAGAATATGAAAGCTTTAATGGTGTAGAAAACAACAAAACAATTAGTATAATGAAAAATAACAACATTAAATACATTTCTATGAGTGAAGCAGCTAAAATACTTGACTCTGGTGATGGAGTAATTTACTTTGGTTATGCTAGTTCTCCATACAGCCGTAATGCCGTACCAGTATTATTAGATGCCATGACAACTAATAAACTAAAAGAAATCTACTATGTAAATCTAAGACCAGATAATAAAAAAGAAAATGATCTACGTGATGAATATACATTAGATAGTAGAAATAAAGCTAAAAAAACTAAAGATGGTGACGCAAGTTACTATGATGTATTATTAGCATTAGCAAATGAATTAGATGATTACGTATTAGTTGCCGATGGTGGTAAAAAAGTATCTACTGGTGAAAAGAGACTTCAAGAATCTACACTTGTAGCAGTTAAAAAAGGTGTAGTAGTTGGTTTCCATGAAAAGACTCTAAAAGGACATAACTTAGATAAAGATCAAAAACTAGCAGATTTAACTAAAGAGCAAGAGCAAGAATTAAATGAAATGTTTACTAAAGTAATCAAAAATTATTTAAATGATGATTGCATCGAAGAAGATTGTTAAGATAAGTTAAAACTTATCTTTTTTCTTGCTTTCATAAAAATAGATGCTTATAATAAATAATCCGTACTTGTCAAAGAAGTATGGAAATATTGCTAGAATAGTTTGGAGGTCAAAGTGAAAAATTATTTCTAAATCAAAAAAAGGAGATAATTAACATGAAAGCAAATGAACAAGGTCTTACTACAGAAGAGCGAATTATGTTTGCTGTTCTTGGTATCATACTTGTAATAGCAATAGGAGTATTAACTCTTAACTATTTTTCTACCCATGAGAGAAAAGTAGAAGGAGAAAATACAACTGAAAAGGGAGAACAAAAAGATATTGTAGATAATGAAGAAAATACTACATCAACAGATAACTTAAAAGAAGTATCTAATGATAATAGTACAGTAACTATTAAGGGTCTATCTAACGTTACTAAAACAACTAGTACAACTAAATTATCTAAGGTCACTAAAGTAAAAGAAGAAACACCAACTACTAAAGAAGAAACAAATCCTGATGAAGGAATTGGTTCAACTGATGAAGGGGAAGTAGATGATGGTGCTGTTATTCTAGACAATAGTGAAAATCTTGATTGGACATTCAATTCAAATATTGTTAAAGAATCATATGCTAATGTTTCTATAGAAATACCAACAACTGTTACTCTAACAGATGGTACTTTAAAAGAAGCTACTGTAGTAATAAAAGACTCTAACGGAAACGAAATGACTATTGAAGATAATCACATTTCCTTACCACAAGGAGAATATACTTATTACTATACATGCAACAATCAAACTAAAGAATTACCATTAACTATTTATAATAAGTTAGATAATACTATGATTACTATCGCTAGTGTAAAAGACACTTGGAGTAATTACAATGAAGAAATAAAATTCCTAATTGAAAATAGTACAGTAACTAATGATGAAAATACTTATAATCTAAACATCAAAAGAAGAACAACAATAAATGAGGTACCATTAAAAGTTACTTTATCAAATCCTTATTCTAAAGTAGAATCTAAAACTAATGGTATAACAGTAAGTAATGATACTAGTATTACAGATCTATCAACAAACGAATTCATCTTATTCATAGATTTGAATACTATATCACTAACAAAGACAAATAAAGTTCTATTAACAATTGATGATACTGAATACTTATTCAACTTTAATATTAAAATTGAAAATGTAGAAGTATCAGAAGAAGAGAATAACGAAGAAAACCCTGAAGAAGAAAATAAAGAAGAAAATAATAATCAAGAAGAGGATAAAAAGGAAGAAGAAAAAGATCCTGAGCCAACACCTGAAGAACCAACACCTAATGAAGATACTAATGATGAAGGACCTATAAATGAAACTCCTACAAACAATACTCTTTCTAGTGAGGTAGAAGAAACACCTCCTGATATATCCCTTACAACATGATGAAAATCATGTTTTTTCTTTATAAAAAAGATATAATAGTTTATAATACTAATTGAAAGAGGGTGGGACTTATGAAAATGATTACTTTATTACCAGCTGATACATATACAGTCATAAATAAATCAATCATTACTGAAGAAGATCGTAAAAATATCATATCTTTATACGAACCAATAATAGGTCCTATCGCTGTTAGCTTGTATTTTACTTTATTAAGAGATATAAGATTATCTGATTATGTATCTAACGACTATACTCATCATCATTTAATGGCTATCATGAAAAGTAGTATAGATGTTATAAGAATAGCAAGAGAATCTCTTGAAGGAGTAGGTCTAATAAGATCATTAGTAAAAGAAGGAGATAACAATTCTTATGTTTATGAATTATATGCTCCATTATCTCCTAAAGAATTCTTTTCATCCCCAGTATTTAACGTAACTTTATACAATAATATTGGTAAAACTGAATACGATAACTTAATCTTAGAATTTCAGATACCTAAAGTAGATTTAAAAGAATATGAAGATATTTCTAAAGAAATTGATTTAACATTCAAATCATCTCCTAACATGGAAACATTTGAAACTAAAGATCATAACTCTTTAAATCTAAGATTTGATAGCAATGTAGACTTTGATTTATTAATATCTTCATTGCCAAAAGGTATTATAAGAGAAAATACATTTACTAAAAAATTAAAAGAATTAATTAATCAATTAGCATATATCTATGACTTAGATACTTTAAAAATGATTGAAATAATTAGAACTGTAATAACTGATAAAGGAACAATTGATAGAGAAGAATTACGTAAACAAACAAGAAAGTACTACCAATACAATAATAATGGTAGACTTCCAACTCTTGTATATCGTACGCAACCAGAATACTTAAAATCTCCACAAGGAGATACATCACCAAGAGCACAAATAATCTATATGTTTGAAAATACTTCTCCAAGAGATTTCTTAACTCTTAAAAACAAAGGAACAACTCCTACAGCTAGAGAACTAAAACTGTTAGAAGAACTACTAACAGACTTAGAATTAAAACCTGCAGTAGTAAATGTCTTAATTGATTATGTCTTAAAAAAGAATAATAACAAATTAAATCAAGCATTTATTGAAACAATAGCTTCTCAATGGAAAAGATGCAATGTTGAAACTGCTGAAGAAGCTATGGAATTAGCTATAAAAGAAAATGCTAAATATAATAAGAAACTACCAACAAATAAAAAGGTAGATAATAACAAACCAGTATGGTTTAATGCCGATATCTCCAAAGAAGAGATAACTAAAGAAGAACAAGAAGAATTAGAAGACTTATTGAAAGATTTCAGGTGATAATATGATATCAAGTGAAGTAAACGAAAAATCTCTACAAGATAACTACAAAGAAGCTTGTAAAGATACTAAATTTCGTCGTTTAGTAAAAACAATAAACGCTCCTGACGAAGAAGCAATGAAATACACTTCTTCATTAGAAGAAACAGTAAAAGAACTTAATAATTGTTCTAAATGTGAAGGATTAGTTTATTGTAAAAATAGATTAGAAGGTCATGTCTTCTATCCAGAACAAGAAGGATTTCAAATCAAGTTTTCATATGCTCCTTGTAAATATCAAAAAGAAATGTTAAAGAAACAAAAAGAAAGAGATACTAGAGAAAAAGATATCTTAAATGCTTCTTTCTCTGATATCGATATCACAGATAAAAAAAGAGTAAAAGTAATTAAATGGTTAAAAAACTTTTATGATGAATACGATAAAAATGGTGAATTCAAAGGATTATATCTGCATGGTAATTTTGGTTGTGGTAAAACATACTTAATTTCAGCATTATTTAATGAATTATCTAAAAAAAGAATTAGTACAGAAATAGTTTATTTCCCTGAATTACTAAGAGATATCAAAAGTGATTTTGATAACTTTGCTGATCGTATTGAATACTTAGAAAATGTAGATCTATTACTAATAGATGACATTGGTGCTGAAAAAGTAACAGAATGGTCAAGAGATGAAATCTTAGGAACAATTCTTCAAAAAAGAATGAATAATTATAAAACAACATTCTTTACTTCCAATTTAAATATGGAAGAATTAGAACGTCACTTAAGAATAACTTCTTATAGTGATGACGAAATAAAAGCAAGAAGAATAATTGAAAGAGTAAAGCAATTAACTGAAGACATGGAACTTATCAGTGAAAACAAAAGAAAGTAGTGTCAAAGAGAGTAAAAAGTAGCGATTAAATCGCTATTTTTTGTTATAATATTTTTGGTGGTATATATGAAGAATACTAATGTAATATTTATGGGTACTCCAGAGTTTTCTGTACCTGTATTAGAATACTTAATAGAAAATACAAATGTCATTATGGTTGTTACTCAACCAGATAAAGAAATAGGAAGACATCATGAATTATCTTACAGTCCTATAAAAAAATTGGCATTAGAACATAACATCGAAGTATATCAACCTACAAAGATTAGAAAAGAATATGAACCAGTAATTGAAAAAAATGCTGATATTATCGTAACTTGTGCTTATGGTCAAATCATTCCAGAAGTTATCTTAAATAATCCAAGATTAGGTTGTATAAATGTCCATGCTTCCTTACTTCCTAGATTACGTGGTGGAGCACCACTTCATCATGCACTTATCGATGGTGAAGAAAAGACAGGTATAACTATCATGTACATGGATAAAGGTATGGATACAGGAGACATTATTAGTACTAAAGAATATGTAATAAAAGATACTGATAATGTAGGAACAATTCATGATACATTAAGTATTATGGGTAGAGACTTATTAAAAGAAACACTACCTAAAATAATTGATGGCACTAATGATAGAATTCCTCAAGATAATGAAAAAGCAACATATGCTTATAACATTACTAGAGAAGAAGAACACATCGATTTTAATCGTTCTGCTAAAGAAATATATAACCAAGTTAGAGGATTAAATCCTTGGCCAACCGCCTACATAAAAATAAATGATGTAGAAGTTAAAATACTTGAATGCTACATTGGTGACAAAGATAGTAATCTATCTCCAGCAACAATCTGTGAATTAAATAAAGATAGTATCGGAATATGTACAAAAGATAAGATAATTTATGTAACAAAAGTTAAACCATTTGGTAAAAAGGTAATGTCAGCTTGCGATTACATCAATGGATTACAAAAAGAAAAAGTATTACATAGTATCGTAGAATAATGACAGACAAGAGAAAAAAAGCCTTACGAATATATGGTTTAGTTATCTTAATTATCTTACTAGCTATATTCATGATTCCCGATAGTTTATATTTAAAACTATATAGTAAAAATGTAGAAAAAATAGAAAACGCAAATAAAATAGAATTTACTGATTATGATACTCAACAAGAAAGACTTCTAAAAAAACAATATAAATATGAATATCTATTATTAGATTCTTTAAGTGATAAAACTTATCAGTATAAGTGCTCAGGCATAATAGATAAAGAAGTAGAATCAGGTACTTGTACAGAACCTAGTAGAATCTCTTATACTGAAGCAACCAAAAAAGAATCATTAAAAATTAATACTGATTATGTTGACGTTAGTTATATCATAGATTTATTGAAAAATGTTGAACCAGAAATAACAAAATATCAAACATCAAGAGAATATAATTACAAAGTAAAAATAGAAGATTTAGATACGGAAATAATCGTTTATGCAGACACTGACAACATCAATAAAATCGAGTTAAGTAACAAATATATGACGTATATAATTAAAATAAGTGATGTATCATATTGACAATAAAATGCTAACAATGTATCATAAAAAAGTGTATTTAAGAATTGAAAGCAGTGAACAATATGACTGAAAAAGACATGCAAATAACAATGGAACAATATTATAAATACATTGGAATACCAAGTGCTAAAAAGCAACATCGTATTCTAAATTTATTGAGTTACTGTAAAGAAATTAGAGACACAGCTTATCCAATGAAAGGATCTCTAGTAACTGAACTACAAATAGTTGAATTCACTGCTCGTAAAGAAAAAGATTTAATCTATATCAATGGTTCTTTATCATTAGTAGATGGTGAAAGAAGTGAAAATAGATGCTTCGAAAGCTATATTATTGAAGATAAAGAAGAGGGTAAAACTAGAATCTATACAGACATAACTCGTTTATGTGTAGATGATGAACCTAAGATGATTAGGACTAGTGAAGAGATCTATGAAAATGATGAAAAGATCACTACAATTACAACTTATTCATCAGGAGAAGCTGTAGAAGAAAAAATCTTCTCAGCAGAAATACCTCGTCCTGCCAGAGAAGATTATATCTATTACGAAAAAGCAAAACAATTATGTGCTTTATAAGATGCTTATGCATCTTTTTTTATTTACTAAATATGATATACTATTAGTAGGGTGGTTTAATATGACAAGTTTATTATCAATTATCATATCTTTAATAGTTCTATTAATAATAATATTTATTAAAGATACACAAGCACAAAAGAGTAAGAATAATTATCACGGACCTTTGTATTATCGTTTAACTAATACAAATCGTTTTTTGATTATTATTAGTATTCTTATTTTTATTATTGTAACAATTATAGATTACAATACACACACTTATGATCGTAGTTGGTTATCTTTTATAACCGTTGTTTTAAATGGTTTATCAATAGCTACATTAGCATTACCATTATCTATATCTAATATCTACAACACTATCTTTATTGATGAAGAAAAACTCTTAAATACTAAATATATCGTTACTGATATCTATGATAAAAAAATGATTTATAAATTCAATAAAGCTGGTATTAACGTAATCGTTTTAACCAAAGAAGAGATAGATACAAAGATAAAAACTATATCTGAAAAGTCATATAAAAAATCCTTAATTAATGGTAATCTAATAATTAAAACAGATAATCATAAACTAATTAAAAACTTAGATAATTCTTATTACGAATTTAAGAATCTAAAAAGTTGCTATAAAAAAATAGAAATAGCTCGTACTAAAGCTGATACTATAGCTCGTATTTTAAAATATAACATCTTAACATATCTTCCTTTAGTATTATTATATTTCTTATTAGTAATCACTAGATTCCCAGTAATCTATAACATCCTTACAGTTTTACTAATGAAATTAATAACAATTCTAGCAACAGAATATTTATATAAATATATACCTTCAGATACTGATTTAATGGTAAGAGAACCTATTACAAATGGTAAAATAATCGGTTTCCAAGAAATAGGATTTATCGTATTTACTTGTTTCTGCATTTTATTCTGTTATTCACTTCCTTATCAATTCGTAGTATCAGAAGGTGGAACTATAAACCTAGCTATTTCATTACTACTAACAACATTCTTATTTAGTAATATCTTTATAACTTATACGTTATATAGTGAAAGAGCACTAATAGCTAATATCATTAAAACAATCAAGAATATTAGAATAATAGTTTATGTAATAATAATGATTATTTTATCAATTTTATTAAACTTCGTAACTTACTTAGGTACTAAAAATATTGGTATTCAAAATTACTTTGTCTGCCTAGTACTTGGTTTATTACCATTATTAGTATTAGAAATAATAAAACTAGCAAGATATACAACTTCGAAAGGGGATAAAAAGAATGTCACTAAAAATAACAAAAGAAATAAAAGAAGCTAATCTTGTTACTCACTCATCTACCTTTCATCCAGATGATGTATTTTCAACAATGTTTCTATCTAAATTAGTTGAAAATCCTGTAGTATGTAGAACTGTTGATGTTAGTGGAGCTAATAAAGATGCTTATATTTATGATGTTGGTTTTGGTAAATATGATCACCATGGTCCAGATGCGGAAGAAAGAACTAAGCCACAAATTAAATATTGTTCTTTTGGTTTATTATGGCGTGATTTAGGTCGTGATTATCTTAAAACTCTTAATCCGGTTGATGTTGAAAAACTATGGCAAGCAATTGATAGCAAACTAGTAATGCAAATCGATGCTATCGATAATGGATACTTCCCAGAAATCAAATCATCTTACTATATAACAGACATTGATAAAGTAATTGATTCATATAACAAAGCCTGGAATGAAGATGTTGATAATGATGATCAATTCTTAGAAGCTGTTAAAATTGCTGATTTAATCTTTAATAGATTAATCATCAAAGAAAACGCTAGATTAGAAGCAAATATTCGTGTAGAAGAATATATTAATGAAGTAAAAGATGGCATTCTATATGTTAAAGAATATATGCCTTACGAAGAAGCTATGTGGCACTCCAAGAATCCTAAAGCTAAAGAGATTAAAGTTGTAATCTTTCCTTCTAATAGAGGAGGCTTTAGTATTAAGCCACGTACAGTAAGTGAAACATCTAAAGACTTAGCTTATAATTTCTCTAAAGAATTCTTCGGCTTACATGATGAAGAACTAGTAAAAGTATCTAAAATACCTACTGCTAGATTCGTTCATTCAAGCGGCTTTCTAGCTTGTACAAATACTCTAGAAGATGCTTATTTATTAGCCAAAAATGCTATAGAAAACAAGGAATAAATTTCCTTTTTTTTTTACATTAAAAATGTTATAATGGTAGAGAATAAGGAGTTGGCTTTAATGCAAACAATTAAACTATCAAATATCGAACTATTAAGCGAATTAGAGAGTGGAAAACACACACCTAAAAAAGTAGCTGAAATTCTAAGAGAAATAAATTTAAGAATTGATTTAGACATGATAAATTTTAAAGGAAAAGAAAACAAGTTCCTTTATATTTATATGCTTTTATGTAATAAATTAGATTCAGTAGATTATTTAAATTCCTTATTAAAAAAAGAAGAATTCATAAAGTCAATCGATATTGCTGGTATTAATGGCTCAACTATACTATTCCTTACTGATAAATGTACTAAACCAAGAACAGTACTATTAAGAAATAGTAACAATATCAAAAATAGTATTACCAAAAATGATGAATTGTTTTCTTCATATGATTTTTTAGATAATCTATCTAAAGAAGAAATCTTAATCCTTCGTGAAGATCAAGATATAGATAATTCATTAATAACTAATGGCTTACGTTTTGATGCTTTAAAACCAGAAACAACTGAATTATTAATGAGAGATATCTCCTTATTTGCAAATTATGATATAAAAACAATCAGAGCATTTGCTAATGGCTATAAAGAAATAAAAGACATAGCTAATAACAATAAATTCCTAGGAATCTATTTAAATAAATTAGATGATGATTTTAAAGAAGAAAATAAAATTCTTAAGAAGATTACAATTAAACAAGTTAAAGAACTTAAAAAAGGTATGTCTGACTTAGCTTTACTTAACTTAGTAAAAGATGCCTCACCAACTGTTCAAGAATCATTGTTAAATGATAAGAAAGTTGAAAAATTACTTGTTAATTGCAACAATCTTAATGTTTTAGAACGTCTTCCAAAAGATTATTTAATTAAATTATTAACAGAAAAAGAAAATCTTTTATCTGGTATTAACTTAATGATGTTAAGAAATCTAAATAAACAAGAGTTATCTAAAATAGCTAAAAACAATAAACATTTCTACTCAGAATTAGTAGATAAAATAACTCAAAATGATACAATTGATTACAAACCATTTATTACAGCATTACCAGAAGAATTATTAAAAGACTTAAGTAATAAACATTTAGATTCTTTCAATTTTGAAGTATTAAAGAAACTATTAGATTCCAATAAGTCATTCTTTAAAGATCAAATACTAAGTAATAAAAAAGTAAGTAATTACTTAATTAATAGAGATAACAAAGAAGAATTAATTGAATTACTAGAAGATTCAGATTTCAACAACGAAGAAAAAATAAGACTTCTATGTAACTGTGATGAAGTAAAATCAACTGAAAACATTTGTGCAGTCTTATATACTATTCCTGAAAACTTAAGATTACCAATCTATAAAGATGAATACTTAAGAAATTTACTTCTAGGTGAAAAGAGTTTCAAACTTGATACATATACAACTAAATACTTATTAAATAATTATAAAGAAACATTAGATAAACCAGTAAGTTTATTAATTAATCTAATGTTAACTGCTGATAATCGTTTTGCTGAAGAACTATTATCTTCAGAAGATATTCTAGATAAAGTATTTAAAGATGGTAGTAAAGAACCTGAACTATTAAAAAAACTATTATCAGCTAAACCAAAATTGTTACCATTCTTTAAAGACTCAAGAATAAAACAATACTATACAGCAGATTTATTAACTAGTTTAAAAGATGTCTTAGATCCTAATGAAATGAATAACATTTGTAGTAATGAAGTAATTGCTAACATTTATAAAGATCCAGAATTAATAAATGTTTATAAGAAATTATTAAATAATAATAGTTACTTATTAAATACATTCAATTTCAATTTCATTAGTGAAAATACTAAAGACTTAAAACTTGCTATTTTAGATAAGTATACTAAGTATCCAGATATTCAAGAGTACATTGTTGAAATATCTAAGAAGTATCCTTTAACAAATGAATTCTTAAATCAATTATATTATGCAACTGAAGAACTAAACTTTGAAGAAACAGTTCCTGAAATATTAAATGTCTTTAAGCAATCAGTTGAAGGAACAAATCGTAAGAGAGTAGGTAACTTAGTAAAAATGCTTCAAGTAGCAAAACCAAGTGAACTAACAAAAACTAATTTTGCTAAATTAATTAATTACTTATTGTACTTCGTTCCTAGATTCAATAATGTTAAACCATGTTTAGTAAAAACACCAATAACATTTAACGAAATACTAAAATACAATGCAACAGTAAATGAAGCATTGACTCAAGCCATTAAAAAAGGCCAAAATGTTCGTGAAAACTTCTTGCTAAAACATTTCCGTTTAACAAGTGAAGAAAGTTTAAATATTATAAATAAATATAGTATTGAAAGACTTAATAATGAAATCTATCCTAGTGAATATGTATTCCTAAGTGATTTAAATAAAGTATTTAATACTGATGAAGAATCACTAATGGCAATGGATTCTAAATATCATGTATCAACTATGTATGATTCTTTCTATTTTGAAGAAAAGATAAGAAAAGCCTTTGGTAAGATTTATAACTTCGAAATAAGAAGTAAAACATATGCTAATAAACCATTCATTGTTAATATATTTGGCAAAGAATTAAAAATTTATACTTGTCCAAGTGATTTCCTATTCTTAATTAGTAATATTGATATTACAGAAGAATATGAAAAAACAAATAGTTTCTTACTTGGCTGGCATAATACAGTTAATAAACTAAATGGAATACATGCAAGTTTAATTTCTAACGATAATCTTCATTTAGCTAAAGATATAACATTTGGTTTCAATGGCGTATTAGAAAACGGTATTAAAGAAATTTCTCCATATTATAAAAAAGCAACTAAGTTTATGACACCAAGAGAATTAATTGATAATACAAGAGATATAAACAATCGTATCTTACTTGATAAATATGCTATCAGACCAAACTTCAATAATTCAAATTTACCTAATATTGAACCAGATTATATTTTAGTAGATGCTAAGAGATTAGAAGACAAAAACTACTTAGAAAAAATCTCTAGAGCAAGTTTAGAATTCAAAACAAAACGTAACAAAGAAGGTCTTCCAATCATTGCTGTTGATGAAAGAAGAATATCTGATCTTGAATTATCAAAGATTAATAGTGTCTTTACAAAATATCAAAAGAATCATGATATGACATTATTACACTTTATTATTACTAAGATCAATAATAACCATACAGCATATCGTACATTAAATAATAATTTGGCACAAAAATTTGATATCAGTATAGTCTTAAATGCTGTTAAAGAAAGAATTAAAAATTCTAATTCCATTTCTGAAATAGAGTACATTGAAAATATCTTCCGTGAAGAAGAAAACAAATATAAATACTTAATCAAAGATTATTCTAATGAAGAAGAAATAAAAGAATTAGCAAGAGTAATCAGTAATCGTATTGATGAACTTAATAAATAAAAAGACTTATTAAATACATAAGTCTTTTTTTTATTTATATTATTCATTCATAAAAAATAATTATTAATAAACTAATAAAAATATATTATAATTATAGTAAGGAGAGATAGTATGAGTTTTAATTTATTAGCAATCATAGCAATCGTAATTGGTTTAATATTTGCGTACTATGGTTATCGTGTTCAAAAAATCTTGATAATACTTGCTTGCTTTGGATTTGGTTATACTCTAGGTGGAGAAATATTTGCTAACCTTATAGCAGATGGAAAGGTTTTAATCCTAGTACAAGCCTTAATTGGTTTCGTTGCTGCTTTAATCGGCTTAAAGATCGAAAAACTAGCTGTATTCTTAGGTGTAGCGTACTTAGCTTATTCAGCTGTAGGTTCTTACTTACCAACAATAAGTAATGATTTATTAAGAATCTTCATTCAAGCAGGTGTAGCAGTAATTATTGGTGCTTTAGCAATGATGTTCATGAAAGAAATCTTTATTATTGCTAGTGCAATATATGGAGCTGGTTTAGTACAACAATACTTACCACAATTATTTACAAGTATTCCTATGCTAGCTGTAACAATAATTACAATAATAATTGCTGTTTCAGGAATGCTTTTCCAATTCAAAAGCAATTAAAGATGTTCTAAACATCTTTTTTTGTGTTATACTTTAAAGAGAGGGTGGTTGTATTATGCGCAAAAGAATAATATTAATAATGTTACCTTTACTGCTATTAACTGGTTGTAAAGATAAAAATGACGAATTGTTTATTGAACAAGAAAAAATTGTCAAAGAGGAATTAAAAAGCGTTGATTTAATAACTGAAGATGCTATCAAAGAGAAGTATCTATACTTAAAAGACAACTATGATTCATACGACAAATCTCAAAAAGAAAAGATTGTTTATAGCGCTAAATACATTCAAACCATTAGTGCTAAAAGTGATAATGAATTAACTAAAATAGCTGACCAAATTTTAATATATGTTAAAAGTCCTTCTTCAGAGTTATTAGAAAAACTAAATATCATGTTTAAGAATGTTGAAACAAAAGAAAACAAAATAATCAGTGATATTTATAATTCCTATATGATTGAAAATAAAGTAAAAGAAATAATCTTAGCTAAACAAGATCAAGTAGCAGCAGACTTAAAAGATAAAAACTTAAGAACAGCTAAATACTTAAAAGAAGGAATTAACTACATCGAAAAAAATATTGAAGAACCATTTAAAAATAATGAAGTAATAGAAAACCTAGTATACTATAGTATGTTCTTTGATGGTTTAAGTAAAAAAGGAAACGTTAAATCACTAGGTACAAAGACTTTAGCTTACTTAAAAACACTAGATGATTCTAAATATAATGAAGTAATAAACTTATTAAAGAAAATGAATAAAGATAAAGATATTAAAAAAGTTTTAGAAAAGTAAAACTTATCTAAAATTTAAAAAAATGTTATAATTAAATTGCAACGAGTAGCTTCATGGCGTAAGTCCGGTTGAGCTACTTTTATTTTTAGGAAGTGATAATGTGAATAGTATTGAAGATAAAATTGAAACCTTAAATCTATCCAAAAATATTAATAAAGCATTAAAAGAAAACAATATTATTTATATTAAAGACCTTTGGATTTTAAATAGAAAAAACCTAAAAGCTTTTGGTTTAAAAGATAGTGAAATAAAAGACATAATAATATCTTTACAATTACAAGGATTAGATTTAAATAAAAAGATTTATGATTAATCATAAGTCTTTTTGTAATAATGAAATAGGTGATGACATGAAAATAATAATAGCATCAGATATTCATGGTAATTTGGAATACACAGAAAAACTCTATCAATACTGTGAGAAAATAGATCCTGAAAAAATAATTCTTTTAGGAGATTTATTAAATAACTACTACTATAGTGATACATATGAAATAAATGAAATAGTAAAAATAATGAACAGATGGTCAGCGATTACAATTGCAGTAAAAGGTAACACTGATCGAGTAGATGACATTCAAAAACTTAACTTTCAAGTTATACCTTTATATGAACAAATAGATATCGATGGTATTCCTTTTTATTTAACCCATGGTCATATAGATAATCCTAAGTTTGAAGACCACTATTGCTTAATGGGGCATACTCATCGTTATAACTTAGAAGGTAAACATTTAAATCCTGGTAGTGTAGGATTACCAAGAGGAAATAAGGAACATACCTGTTTATTGTATGAAAATAATACTTTTAAACTAATAAATCTCGATGATTTTACGATAATATCAACAAAAAAGATAGAAAAATAAACAAAATTAACAAAAATGTATAAAAAAACAAAAATTAATAGTATAATACTAATAGGTGGGTGGTATCATGAGGTCGAAATATTTAGACGGCTTAATGGGATTCGTTGTTGGCGATGCCATGGGTGTACCAGTAGAATTCCAAAAGCGTGAAGATTTATTA
This sequence comes from Bacilli bacterium, assembly GCA_017411235.1. Next base: position 17,001 of record JAFPMR010000263.1, read on the forward strand.
AAGAAACCCGTAACAAAGATGATTGGCTATGGTACTCATAACCAACCTGAAGGAACTTGGTCTGATGATACATCAATGATGCTTGCAACTATAGATTCAATTAATGCCAAGAACGGAATAGACTACGAAGATATAGCTTTAAAATTTGCAGCCTTTAAAAACCATGCTCAATACACACCATATCATGAAGTATTTGATATAGGTAACACTTGTGCAAGAGCAATCGATAAATTTGAAGAGAATCATGATGATCCATTAACTTGTGGATTAAATGATGTTTACTCAAATGGTAATGGTTCTCTAATGCGTATCTTACCAATTGCATACTATGCAACAGAAAGACATTTAAAAGACAACGAGGTATTAGAATTAGTAAAGAACATATCTTCAATAACTCATGCCCACGAAATAAGTATCATGGGATGTTATATTTATACAAGATTTGCCATGTTCTTACTTAATGGTAAAGATAAATATTCTGCATATAGTATGACTAAATGTGTTGACTACACAATGTTTGCAGAAGAAACAAGAAAATACTATGATCGCTTATTAAAAGAAGATATTTCTAAATTAAAAATAAACGATATAAAATCAACAGGTTTTGTAGTAGATTCTCTAGAAGCTTGTATCTGGGTATTACTACAATCTGAAAATTATAAAGATGCTATTATAGGTGCTATCAACCTAGGTGATGATACAGATACTATCGGAGCTATAACAGGCGGTTTAGCAGGAATCATTTATGGATTTGATTTCATTCCAAAAGAATGGTTAGAAAAAATAGCAAGGATTGAATACTTAGAAGATATCTTCGAAGAATTCAGTGAAAACAAATACGAGTAAGAAAGATTATATCTTTCTTATTTTTATGGTATAATGTAACACGAGGTGCACGAAGTGAATAAAAAGATAATTATTATAGCTAGTATTGCTTTAATCATTGATCAAATATCTAAGATTATTGCAACTAGTTATTTAAAACTTAACGTTGGCGTCAAAGTTATAAAAAACTTTTTTTATTTAACTTTGTGTCATAATGAAGGAGCTGCTTGGGGTTTATTTAGCAACGCTAGATTTATTATCATTATTGGTACCGTCGCAGCTATAATACTAATCTATCATTACATATATGTATTTAAAGAAAACTTAAGAAACAATTTAGCTTTTGGTTTATTAACTGGAGGACTTGCAGGAAACTTAATAGATCGTATAATATTTGGATACGTAAGAGATTTCCTAGATTTCTATATCTTTAAATACGACTATCCAATCTTTAATATTGCTGACATGTGCATAGTAGTGGGAGTATTCTTACTAATAATATCTATTATAAAAGGGGATGACAAACATGAAGATAACAGTAACAGAAGCAAACGAAAGACTAGACAAGTTCCTAGCGAATAATACTGAATATTCTAGAAATCTTATCACTAAGATGCTAGATAAAGATTTAATAAGTATTAATGGTAAACTAGAAAAAGCTTCTTATAAAGTTCGTGAAAATGATTGTATCGAATTACCAGACAATTATTCAGAAGAACCAGATGTAGAAGCCACTGAAATGAAACTAGATATAGTTTATGAAGACAATGATATTATTGTTATCAATAAACCAAGCGGTTTAGTTGTTCATCCAGGATCTGGTAATTATGATAATACATTAGTAAATGGCTTAATGTACTATACAAAAAATCTTAGTGATTTAAATGGTGATGAAAGACCAGGTATCGTTCATCGTATAGATAAAGATACTTCTGGTTTAATAATTATTGCTAAAAACAATAAAAGCCATGAAATACTATCTGAGTATTTCCAAAATCATCAAGATATTAAAAGAGAATATATTGCCTTACTTGTTGGTGAATTTCCACACGAAACAGCAACTATTGATGCTCCAATAGGCAGAGACACTACTGATCGTAAAAAAATGACAGTAACAGATAAGAACTCTAAAAATGCCGTAACTAACTTAAAAGTATTAAAAAGATATAAAGGATATACATTAGTAAGTCTAATTCTTGAAACAGGTCGTACTCATCAAATTAGAGTACATATGAAATATATTGGTTATCCAGTATATAATGATCCTGTATATACAAATAAAAAATGTAGTGAATTTGGTCAATTCCTACATTCATATAAAATGGAATTGTTACATCCAATAACAAAAGAAAAATTGGAATTTACAGCTCCATTACCAAAAGAGTTTACTGACTTCCTAGACACTTTAGAAGAGAAATAAAGTAAACTTTAATTAATATACTTTGAAAACAAGTATAATATATTATAAAATTGAGATGGGAGGAATATCATGAGTACAGTTGTTATGAACAAAAAAGATGAGATAATCATGAAATTGGTTCATTACTTTGTCACAGAAGAAAACTATACACCAATAATAGTTAATGGTGTAAAAGATGAAATCTGGTTAGAGAATCAAAATGGTCCATATCGTATTGTTAGAATCAATTCCAACAATATCTTTAATAAAGAACAATTAAATTATGATTACTTCAAAATAGAAAGTATTGTTAGACAAATCAAAAGAAAAACATTATCGTTAAATGTTGATACTTTAAACATCTTACTTAACGTTAATGAAGACTTAGAACTAGAAGCAACAAAACATGTCACACCAGTAGCAATATTCAATGATAATTTAGATATTACTAACCAAGGTATCTTAGAAGCCTTTCCAAATATAAATGAAAAACTCCTAAAAGATACAACTGGTGTTGAATTAATAATAAATGTAACAAAAGACATCAATGCTAAAACAGAAAAAGAGAATAGATTATATGAGAGGACTTTTATGCCAAAGAAAAATATTTTTACATATCTAATAATTGCCATATGCGCAGTAATGTTTGTATTAACTTCTTATGTTGATGGATTTAACTTAGCAAACGTATGGAATGGTTTCAGTGCTGACGTATTAATTAAAATGGGAGCAAACTACGCACCACTATTAAAGAATAGTCATGAAATATGGAGACTTATAACATATATGTTCCTACATGGATCAATAATCCATATCTTAGTTAATATGTATTCGTTAGTAGCGCTAGGGAATCAAATAGAATCATTCTTTGGTAAAACTAAATTTATTATAATCTATTTCATAAGTGGAATAGCAGGAGGATTACTAAGTGCTGCAGCTGGTGGTGTAACATCAGTAGGAGCATCTGGAGCAATCTTTGGTTTACTAGGATCAATGCTTTACTTTGGTTTCCATTATCGTGCTTACTTTGGCCAAGCAGTTAAAATGCAAATTCTACCAGTAATAGCAATCAACTTAGCAATTGGTTTCTTGATGCCAAATATCGATAACTGGTGCCATATTGGTGGTTTAGTAGGTGGTTTCCTAGCAACAATGGCTGTAGGAGTTACAGGAAAATCTAAAAAATCTGATCAAATCAATGGATCTATTTGCTTAGTAATTTACTTAGGTTTCCTAATATACTTAACATTCTTTAGATAAGCAAGAGCTTATCTTTTTTAATGCAATAAAAAAAGACTTAAATAAGTCTTTTTATAAACTTCTATATAAACCAATAGCTTTACCTAAAATAACACAGTTTTGTAATATGATAGGACTCATTGTATCATTTTCAGGCTGTAATCTAATATGGTCTTCTTCTTTATAGAAAGTCTTTAATGTTACTTCTCCTTCTTCAGTCATTGCTACAACAATATCGCCATTACGAGCAACTTTTTGTTTTTGAACAATAACTATATCTCCATCATAAATTCCTTTATTAATCATTGATTCACCACTACATTGTAAAGTAAAGATTGTTTCTTTAGCAGGAATTAAACTAACTGGTAAAGTAAACCAATCATCAGGATTCTCAATAGCTTCAATAGGGTTACCACAAGCAACTCTACCTAGTAAAGGAACTTTAACTATTTCTTCATCTTTCTTTTGATATTCATTTACACCAACGACTTCAATTGTTCTAAATTTAGAATTTGTTTTTCTAATACAACCAGCATCTTCAAGTTTCTTTAAGTGAGTATGTACAGTAGCAGGGGAAGACAAACCTAATGCCGCACCAATTTCTCTAGTTGATGGTGGGAATCCATGATCTACAATGTATTTCTTAATATAATTAAGAACATCTTCTTGTCTTTTAGTAATATTCTTATCCATACATCTACCTCCAATAAAATAATAACATGTGGAGTGTAAAATGTCAAACAAATGTTTTATAAGCTATTGACACGAATATATGTTCGTATTATAATTGAATCATGGTAAAAGGAGTGGTGAGAATGAAAACAGAAACTATGAAAAACGTGGCAGGAGTTATATTACTTTATGTAATAGTAATACTAGGAATAGTATTAGTTAATGCTAGAATGGGCGAGATCAATGAATCGAACCAAGTCATCTCACTAGAAAGATAATATTGCAAATATTATCTTTTTTTTATTCAAAAAATTGGTATAATTATATAGTAGGGGAAGTGTGATATATATATGAATCCAGATTTAGTACATTCACTTAATAGTTTAAGAATACTAAGTTGTGATATGATTTCCTATGCCGGTAGTGGACATCCTGGTATAGCATTAGGTGCTGCACCAATACTATTCACTACATATGTTAATCATATGCGTATTAATCCTAAAGATCCTAACTGGATCAATCGTGACCGTTTTGTATTATCAGCAGGACATGGTTCTGCACTTTTGTATGCCATGCTTTTTATGGCAGGTTATGATGTAACAATCGATGACTTAGTAGACTTTAGAAAAATAGGTTCTAAAACACCTGGTCATCCAGAATATGGAATTACACCTGGTGTTGATGTATCAACTGGTGCTTTAGGTCAAGGTTTTGCTAATGCAGTAGGTATGGCTTTAGCAGAAAAATATCTTCAAGCCTTATTAGATCAAGAAGTACCAAAACAAAAAGTATTAGATTACTATGTTTATTGCTTATGTGGTGATGGAGACCTAATGGAAGGTGTAGCTATGGAAGCCGCATCTTTTGCAGGACACATGGCATTAGATAACTTAATTGTTTTATATGATTCTAATAACATTACCTTAGACGGAAAACTAAGTACATCATGTAGTGAAGAATTTATTCAAAAATTCATTCAAATGGGTTGGGAAGTTGACTTCGTAGGCGAAGGTAATGAAACCAGAAAAATAGATGAAGCTATTACTAGAGCTAAGATAAATAGAAAACCAACATTAATCGAAGTAAGAACAGTAATCGGTCGTGGATCTTACCATGAAGGAGAAAACCTAGTACATGGTAAACCATTAAGTAGAGAAGACTTGCTTAACATCAGAAAAAAATATAACATCAGTACTAATATGATGGAAATTACTGAAAACTCAGTTAAATATGTTCGTCAAACTATATCTCAAAGAACAAAAGGAATGTATGATAACTGGAAGAAATATGTTGAAGCACTAAAGAAGAATAATCCATCTGATAGTTTAAGAAAACTACTAGATTTCCTAGAAACAGGAAATGTTGGTTTATCATTTAGTAGTTCAAGTTTTAAAATACAAAATGACTATAGTGAAGAATTAAGAGAATCAGGTTCTAAAATAATGAATATTATTTCTGATCGTTCAAAGTTCTTCCTTGGTGGAAGTGCAGACCTTTCATCATCATGTCATACAGCTTTATATAAAGAAGTAGCAATGAGTAAAAAAACACCAACAGGAAGAAATATCTACTTTGGTGTTAGAGAACATGCTATGGCAGCTATCCTAAACGGAATGGCATTAAGTGGCCTAAGAGTATTTGGTTCAACTTTCCTAGTATTCTCTGATTACTTAAAACCAGCACTTCGTATGACATGTGAAATGAATCTACCAGTAACTTATATCTTTACTCATGATTCAGTATCAATTGGTCAAGATGGTACATCTCATCAACCAATAGAACAATTAGCTATGTTAAGAACAACACCTAATTTAATTACATTAAGACCTGCTGATATTAATGAAGTTATCGGTAGTTGGGATTTTATTATTAACCATAAAAAACCAGTAGCTTTAGTCTTAGCTAAAGATGAAGCTCATATCTTAGATGGAACTAGTGGAGCTAATGTAGCTTATGGTGGTTATATAATTAGAAAAGAAACTTCTCGTTTAGATGCTGTTATTGTAAGTACAGGTATTGATTTAACAACAGCATATTTAATAAGAGAAGAGTTATACAAAAAAGGAGTAGATGCTCGTTTAGTATCTATGCCTTCTGTAGAATTATTCCTAATACAAGGAAAAGAATATCAAGATTCAGTATTACCTCCAAATGTTAAAACATTCACTATTGAAGCATCAGCAAC
>JAFPMR010000264.1 GCA_017411235.1 Bacilli bacterium
CTGAAGAACAATTACAGCAAATACAGCAACAGTTACTTGAACAGGCTCAACAATATCTTCAATCTCTTCCTCCAATAGCCTATGAACCTGTTCAAGTAGGCACTGTTTATGAAAGACAAACCAAAGTAATAAACAGACCTACTCTTGATTTATGTTATTACAAAGATATTTATATAGACCCATCTTGTGAAGGTGATGTAGATAAAGCTGAATACTTTATTTATAGATTTACTTCATGTAAATCAGACCTATTACAAGATGGTAGATATGTAAATGTAGACTTAATCCCTGATACAGCAACTAGAGATATTGATGATTCTTTTAGTGATAATTTTAAGGATTCAGCTAGAAGAAAATTAACTGTATATGAATATTGGGGTAATTGGGATATTAACAATAATGGTGTTAAAGTTCCTATTGTTGCTACTTGGGTTGGTGATATTATGATTAGGTTAGAGGAAAATCCATTCCCTGACCATAAACCACCATTTGTAGTAGTACCTTATTTACCTGCTATTCATGAAGTATATGGTGAACCTGATGGTGTGTTAATCGCTGATAATCAGGCTATTATAGGTGCTGTAACTAGAGGTGTTATAGATTTATTAGCTAAGAGTGCTAATTCCCAAACAGGTACAGCTATGCAGTTCTTAGACCCTGTAAATAAAAAAGCATTTACAGAAGGTAGGGATTATGAATTTAATCCTACTATGACACCTCAACAGGGTATCTTCCAACATACATTCCCTGAAATACCTCAGACTATTCTTCCATTCTTACAATCACAGGAAATGGAAGCAGAGTCATTAACAGGTGTTAAATCCTATAATCAGGGTATTACAGGTGATTCCTTAGGTAATACAGCTCAAGGTGTTAAATCTGTATTGGATTCAGCTACTAAAAGAGAATTAGGTATTCTTAGAAGGTTAGCTGATGGCTTAAAGAAAGTAGCTAGAAAGATTATAGCTATGAATGCTCTTTGGCTTAATGATAGTGAAATTATTCGTATTACAAACCAAGACTTTGTAGAAATACATAGAGATGATTTAGCTGGTAACTTTGATTTAGAACTAGCTATTACTAGTGCTGAAGAAAATCAAGCTAAAGCTGAATCATTAGCATTTATGCTACAGACACTAGGTAATACTGTTAATCAGGAAATGACTCAGATGATTTTATCTGAGATTTGTGATTTACGTAAAATGCCTGAATTAGCTGAAAGAGTAAGAAGATTTACTCCTCCACCTCCTGACCCAATGCAGCAAAAACTGCAGGAAATGCAGATTGAATTATTACAGGCTCAGATTGAAAAATTACATGCAGAAGCAGGTAAATCTGAAGCTGATACTCAGTTGTCTAATGCTAAAGCTCAGAGTGAAATCTATGGTACTCAGCTTGATATGCAGCTTAGACCACAAGAGTTACTTAGTAAGATTCAGTCTGAACAAGCTAAAGCTCAGTACAATCAGTCTATGGCTCAGAAACTTAATCTTGATTATCTCAATGATATTCAGGGTACTAAGCATAAGCAGGATATGGAACTTATGGCTCAACAGGCTAAAGCTCAAGCAGATAAATCTATGCAAGAAAAATTCATGGATTATATGATTGAGCAGGAAAAGACTAAACAATCTCAAAATAAGAAAGGAACCAAAAAATAATGTTTTATACAATCGAACAAGCTAAAGAACAAGTAGCAACTTTAGAAGCATTAGAAAGACTTGAAAACAATGAAGACTTCAAGAAAGTAATTATTGAAGGCTATTGTCAAGGTAATGCTGATGCTCTCGTATTGTTGTTATCTCAGGCAGCTAATGAACGTCAGTATAAAGACCGTTGTGATAGGTTAATGGCAATCTCTTGCTTCAGGGAATTTCTCCGTTCATTACACATGGAAGGTGAACAAGCTAAAGAAGGATTAAATAATCCTGAAACTTATAAAGCTATAGAGGAGTCCCAGAATGATAGATAATGGTTATGTAAGTGATGAAGATTTTAAGAAAATTAACTATGATGAACTATTAGCAGATTTTGATAGAAAGACAGCTAATATTCAGGCACAACAGCAACAGCAGGTTCCGCAGGAACAGAATTATCAGCAAGATTATCAATATCAACAGCCGCAGGAAGAACAGCAGCAGGTTGTTGATAATCAGCCACAGGCTGAACAGCAAGAATATAATAATGATGTTGTTAATGCTACGCCTACTACTCAGCAGGAACAACAGCAAGAATTAGACCCTGAAATCTACAAGCAAACTTATGAAAAAATCTATTCACCATTTAAAGCAAATGGTAAGGAATTTCAGGTTAGAAATGTAGATGAGGCAATATCACTAATGCAGAAAGGTGTTGATTACACCCGTAAGCAGCAGGCATTGAAACCGAGATTAGTGGAAATGCGTACCCTTGAAGAACAAGGTATGCTTGGTGACAATCTGAATTATGCAATAGACCTTTATAATGGTAATCCTAAAGCTTTAGCTAAATTGATTAAGGATAAAGGTATTGATATTAATTCTCTTATGCCACAGCAGGAAGTAGATGAATTTGGAAATCAGAAACCAGTAGACACTACACCTTATACCCCTAACAACTATAGTATCAGTCCTGAAAAACTTCGTTTTAAAGAAGTAGTAGAACAGCTTAAAGAGTCTGATATGTACTCTAAAGTAGATAATGCTTTAGATGACTTTGATGCTGAATCAAGAAATACCTTTGCACGAAATCCTAATTATTACTTGGTTTTAAGTGACCTTATTAAGAATGGTCATTACGATCCAATTAAACAGGAACTAGAACATATGCAGATAGTTGGTGACCCACGTATTAGAGGACTCAACTATATGGACGCTTTTAGTGTTGTAGCAAATCAGTATTTTGCAAATTCTAATCAATCAGCTCCGCAGCAACCACAGGTACAACCTCAACAGAGTCAACAGACTTATCAGCAGCAGCAATTTAATGCAGTACAACAGAGAAAACAGGGTGCTAGTCCTGTAAGGTCTTCACCAGGTAGAGCTGTTACTCAATATGATCCGTTGACATGTTCTGATGAGGAATTTGCAAAGATTGATATTAATGAATTAATGAGGAGATAACATATGCCTACTAATGCAGCTTTAGGTATACAGTATGGTAATGGTGGTAGAGGTCCATGGGATAACACTTATCATGGTCAGGTGGCTGATACAGGTACTATTAAGAAACAGCTTATTAATGATTACTTTAAACGTGATGCATTGATTGAAGCTGTTAAAGAACAGTACTTTCAGCCTTTAGCAACTGTAACTACTCTTGGTCCTAACAATGGTAAACATATTAAGCAGTATGTTTGGAGACCACTGTTAGATGATAGAAATATCAATGACCAG
>JAFPMR010000265.1 GCA_017411235.1 Bacilli bacterium
AAACATGTTAAAGTATTACCTATTCTTGCTTATCAATTATCATTTAAGATTCCTAAAGATGGATTTGAAACTATCTTCTTTGAAAATGATAAAGATATTACAAGACCTGCTCGTGAGTGGGAATTAGAAAAGGTTTTAGGAACTTATTGTCAAAACAATGGTAGACTTGTATTCGTAGATGACAAAGGAGATACTTATGTTACTCCTCATTGTGATGAAGTTACTGAAATATTAAAGAGTTCTGGTTATAAGAAAGGCGCTCTTGCTGTTCCATTATCTAATGGTGAAAAGATTGTTAATGAAGATCTTAGAAAGAAATGGGAAGCATTATGTTCTAGATTGCCTGAATCTAGTAATTAATACAAATAAAAAACTAACACGATGTGTTAGTTTTTTTATTGTATATTTTCTGATATATCTGTAAGTTTTAAATTAAAATCACAGATTGAGTTTTGAATTGAATTTACTAAAGTAATAACAGCTTCTGCAAAATCATCTTCAGAATAATTATCTTTTAGTTCTGCTATATCCTTAGTGATAATCATTTCATTAGATGTCCCTATTTCGTTACACATTTTATTTGTTAAAGTTGTTAGGATCTTTAGTTGTTCAATTATGATTGCTTGTTTTTCTTTTAGTGGTAATGATTTGAAATATACCATATATTCTCCAAAGTCTTCTTTCATTTCTTTACCTCCTAAAACATTGATTTAACCATGGACATTTCATCAGGACTTAGAGTATCTTTTTTACCTAATTCTCTTAGTCTACTGAAGTTCATAGTTCCTAATACTTGTTGTAGTTTTCCTAAACCATAGTATCTTCTTTGAGCTTCTGTAATTGCTTCTGATGATTCTACTCTAGCTTTACCATAACCTTCTTCTACTTTAGTGTCAGCTGTATGATATAGAGTAAATTGTGGTTGTTCATGGAAGTAATCTTGACAGATTCCTGTTAAATCTATTTCTCTTTTTCTTAGATATGCTTCTTTTTCTTGATCGTTATTCCAATCTTTTGGTCTTTCTATATTAACTAAACGATAACGAATTGCTTCTGCAAAGAGTTCTTGAATTGCAGCATTTTCCTTTTGATTATATTCGTAAGCTTGTTTTCTTTCTTCTTCGGTGTAGAAAGAATAGTTATTATATGTATTTTTACTTCTTATTGCTATATATAGAGATGCTATTTCTTCAGAACTCATATATTGTAGTGAATATCTTAAGCTTTCAGCAAACTGAAATGAGAATCCTTCATCACGACGATAGTTGTGTTGAACAACATTTTCATCTATGTAGTAATCTTTTATTCTCATATTTACTACTCTTTTTATATCACTTACTGTTGCAATATCTTTTCCTGTTTTACCATATAAGTGGAACATATCTCTATAGCTATCAAATTTAGCAGCATATGTATCAATTCTATTTCTATCTTTTTCATTTAAGCGATTATAAAACTTCATATAGTTTTCTCTAGCTTGTTCATATCTTTCCAATGCTTTATGTGGTTGGAATTGATTCATGAATCTAGCCATGTTTGTAGTTTCAGCAAATCTTCCGTTCTTTAAGTCTTTGAATAGAATGTCTACTGCTAATGTACCCATTTCTACTATTTTTCCATATCTCATTGTTTCTGAGTATGTTTTATTATCAGTTTCACATAGTACATGATAACGATATATTGCTTCAATGTTATTAGGTCCATAGAATTCTCCATAGTATTCCATGTTATCTAATTGTTTATATTTTTTCTCTATTTGTCTTCTTAGATCATAATCTAAGTAAGCATCTCCATTAGCTATTTTTTTATCTATTTCAGCTTGGATATATTCTTCAGATACTATTGCATCTCTATTTCTTCTATCTGTAGAGTAAGTTTGTGAAACGTATGGTTCTCTAGGATATTGAGTTCTATCTACATAACTTGGCCTTGAAGGGCCTGGTGTAGGAGTTGAGTCATATCCGTAACCAACAGGAGTTGAATATTCTTGTTCACGTTGTCTTCTTCTGGCTTCCTCTTCAGCTCTTTTTCTCGCTGCTTCTGCTTTAGCTTGTTCAGCTGCTTTAAGAGCTGCTTGTTTTTCGGCTTTTGCTTGTTCCATACTATATACTGCATTTGTATATTCAGATGCATAGTACAACACTGCTTGTTTTGGATCTGATGCTATTTTGTCTGCTATTGCATATAAAATGTCGTGTTTAGGTCCATAAGAATAAGATTCGGTTCTATCTTTTTCTACCCAATCAATTATAAATCTACTTTTTGCAGCAGTTACTATATCATCAAGGATATCGTAAGAACTTAAAAACTTTACACTTTCTTCATCTTTTAATTTTTTAGCTAACAGATTTTTCTTTTTGATTTTATCTTTATATTCAGGTGAAGAAGTCATTTTGTGCATTATTGTTTGTACTGCTCTTTTTGCACGATCTTGGTTTTTTTCTTTGAATTTAACGTAATCTAGTGCTTTGTACATTCCTAGTACTGCTAATGTTTGTCTTTCTCTTAAACGTGCCATTTGTGCATC
>JAFPMR010000266.1 GCA_017411235.1 Bacilli bacterium
ATCATCTTTAATATATTCATAAGTATGTACCTTAGAATCAATTAATTTACTCTTTCCACCCTTAGTATAACGAAGTTCTCCAGAATCTCCAAAACTCTTAATATAGTAAATCTTAGTTCCGTTCTTGTTAACTTTTAGTGTACTAGATCCTACATTTTCATCAATCTTCTTAGATTTACCACCCTTAGCAATATATAGATTACCACTATAATAATCATCTATATTAGTAACATAAGCAAATCCTTTTTTATACTCATATAAATAACCAAATACATCACTAGATACAGTTAATTTTCTTGATATCTTAGCTCCGCTAATCTTAGCATATTTTAACTTACTATCATTAGTTAAATAATAAATTTCATTATCTACTAATTTAACAGACTTAATACCTGCTAAACCTTCATCTACTTTAGCTTCACTCTTCTTACCCTTTTGATAATAAATATTGAACTTATTACCATTAGTCTTAGAATATACAACTTGTTCTTTATCAACATCAGCTGCTAAAACAGCAAATATTTCAGAAGCCATTTCAATATCTTTTTTACCATTATTTAAATATAAGTATTTACCATTATTATCTTGAACATAAATAACTTTTTCACAAGAATCTTCATCACAATAATAATTAGTTACACTCTTAGCAACCTTAGTATCTTTATCTTTCTTAATAGTATATCTATGTAATTCATTTTCATCATTAATATACATTACACTCTTACTATCTTTACTGAAAGTAATACTTAAAGCACTACTATTAGTAATCTTATACTTTTTATCTTTACTTGGTTTAATAGCTCTTAAATAAATATTATTCTCTTTTTCATAAAGAATATAATCACCACTAATAGCTATAATTCTATTAACATTACCATCTATTTTTTCAGTATCTTTAAAATCATAAACTCTTAAATTATTAGACTTATCTAATGCTATAACATAATCATCGTCATCACTGAAATAATAATTAGTACCAGCAATATTATTAACTATTTTTTTAGTTTCTCCCTTTTTCTTAGCATCATATAAGAATAGATTTTCTTCCTTTTGGAATAGAACATAACGTTTAGTAGTATTAGCATATTTAACTTTACTTGCAGTTTCTTGAGTAGCTAATTTAACTCCCTTATCAATATTCTTATCCTTTGTATTGATTAGGTATAAATCACCATCAGTATCATTAAAAATAACTGGATAATCTATTTCCCTAGGTGAGAATATCTTAATTAAGAAGAAAATAACTAAAATACCACATATAACATATAATACTTTTTTATTAATTCTAATCTTCTTTAATAATCTAACAATGTTCCTAAAGAAATTCTTTAAAGCATTACCAATCTTAGGTAAAGCATTCTTCTTTTTACTCTTCTTTTCTTCCATAGTTATCATCCTTTCATGATTAAATCACTATAACTAAATTATAATCTTTCTTAAGGTAAAATTCAATTGTTATAAAAAAGAAATATAGTTCCATATATTTCTTTTTTATTCTTTA
>JAFPMR010000267.1 GCA_017411235.1 Bacilli bacterium
ACTTTAGCTAATTCAGAAATGTGGTAGTTGAGATTCATTCCACGAAGGGTTAATAACTTACTACCATACTTTTCCAAACCAACCCCATCGATTTTTCCCTGCGGTGTTTTTAATACTCCGACGATTCCCTGCCAAAGTGCTTCTACGTCTTCTAAAATGGTTATATCATCGCCTTCGATAACTGTCCACTCCTCAAAGTTATTCGCTCCTTCTACGTAGATTTCATTCAATCCATTATCTGTTAATATGTCTTGAATTTTTCCTCTCGCTCTATCAGAACCCATTCAAATCACTCCGCATTATATTCTAAAACGGTTTTAATCCTTGCAGGATACAGTTTTTGCCATGGTTCGATTTCATATTGTCCGGTTCTAGGATTTTTTTTGTATTCTTTGTTAGGAGCAATTTCTATCTCTGTTTCATAGATATCATACTTTGCGTCCACAAGATACTGTAGCATATAGGATTCTAAACGATTTTTAGATAGTTTTTTACCAACATAAATATTACTGTTGAAGTATAATTCAACTGCGGTTTTAATATTTGTCTCGATTTCATTTTGATTATAATCAGTATTAAGTCGATCGCCTGTTATCTTAACAGTAACCGTAATATCTAAATATACGTATCCAACTTGAGTATAATGGTATTTGATGCCGTCTCTTTTTAATGATTCTATTGCTTGGACTATATCATAATATTCTTCGTCTGATTGTACATCTAATGCTATTAATACACTTCCGAAGCCATCCCAATATTCTATGATATTATATCCATAATAACTTACATTATTATCAAAGATTAATTGCTGTAAGTAATTAATAGACCCATCCCTAGCATATCGATAACCATGTAATCTTTTACGTGTATCAAACGCTGTTTCTTCATCTGTTCCTCCATATGCAGGTTTCGGATTAGTTACTTCTATATCAGAGTACATTGCGTCTGTGAAGTATGTTAAAGTGTTTGCTGCTAAATTATTTAACGAACCAAATTCTACTGAATATGCTGGGATTAATACTTCGCTTGCGTCTTTCCAAAAGATTCTAGATTCAGCTGTTCTAAAAATTAATGGATTCTGACCTTCAGTCATTACTTCAAAATCACGTGGAATAAAAACATCTGTTACGTTTACAGCGTTTTTTCGTCTACTGAATTTTAAGATTACCTTTGCTACAGTAGCATTTCTTTTTTTGACAAATGGTTTAATCATTATGTCTAGTAAAGCTTCATCAGTAGTGGTATCTATATTTAGGTTATTAATATATCTAGCTACTACTTCTGTTACTTGACCTAAGACTCTTGCTAGTACTGCGTAGTAAACGTAGATTCTTGATGTTTCAAATACGTTTGTGATTAATCCTAGTTTTACTGCTGTAGAGGTTAAATCGGATAAGATTTTTTCTTCATTTAGCATTGTTAATGAGCTGACGTATGAATCAGCCATATTTAATCACCTCTGCTATATTTTATTTTACAATTCGCCTTCTTCTTCATCCATTGTTGGACCATTAACTGTTGGTCCTTCGTCATCATCATCTAATCCATTATCACCTTGAGCGCCTTCGCCTCCTCCAGTAGCTTCATTTACGCCTCCACCTGTAGTTCCACTATTAACAGTGATATCTACAGTAGCAGATGCAGGATTATATTTATCATCACCAGCATAACTTATATTAGCAGTAAAATTACCTTTGGTTAAATCTGGTACAGTTATAGTAGCATTACCCTTGTCAATAGCACCAGTATAATTTTTCTCACCAATAATAGCAGTGATATTACCTGTAGCTTCTTCTAAACCTGTAACATTAATCGTAGCATTTTCACCAACAGTAATAGGTTCTACAGTTGCAGTTAATGTTAAATCTTTCTTAGGTGGTTTTGGTTCTACATAATCTTTTTGATTTTTTTTCACTTCTGCAATTATTTTTTTATTTGTTATATAATTTTGATTTCTCATTTGATTCAACTCCATTTTAAAAAAAATATTATAGTAGTTTTTTTAAACTACTATTCTTCATAAATCCAACTTGGGTTTACTTCAAGTATATTATTTGAAGTTCCACACCAATTTTCTTCTATTTCGCCTCCGTCCAATACACAGGCTGGGTCACGGTAGAAGTATCCACCATCTATTTGGAATCTTAATCTTATATGGTCATATCCGCTTGTTGGACACCATACATCTAAATATTCTGGTTTATAGTTTCTACCATATTTGACGTTCATTCCTAATGCTAAGCGGTAGAATAGTTCGGCTGCGTCGAAACAGTTTGCTCCGTCACCGTTCTCGATTCTATCAACGGTTTCATATACATTATAACCGTCGCTAAAGTAGAATGCATATCCTTTATTCCATACTTTTTCTAATGCTTCGTCTATATATTCACAAACACCGAAAGCGTCTTCAAAGTAATTAAGTAATCTTACATATTTATTTATTTCTTGTTCAGCAGGTCTTTCTTCTTTATGTTCTATTGCTCTTAACCAGTTAATTATGTTATCAGCTAATTCATCACTAACTGCTCCTCCGCAAATCGCAACGTATGGTTGTAGCATTGCATTCATTTGATTGAATGTTTTTCCATCCAAATCATTACAGATTGAAGTACAATCCGCATCAGCACGAATTGGGATATCGAAATTCGTTGCGCCACGATCACCAAAATCTCCCCTAATACCGAACACATAATTATCAAATTGACCTGAGCCGTAGTATGCGTCTGCTATTGAGAAGATACCAGATGCAATAAGGTATATTCCTATTTTGCCTTTAGCATTACTACTATAATCACAAGTAGCAAAGAAATTAGGACCTATTGGTAATATTTCGACTGGGTAGCCTTCAGCTTCTAACCTTTCTTTTATACGAGCTTGTACAATAGAATCCCCAGAAGTATTTGCATCACATCCAAGTACAATAGTTTTCTTACCACTTGTAGATGGAGATACTGGTTCTTCTACTTTTGGATTGATAGTTATAGTATTATTAATAGAAGATGGATTAAATTTACTATTACCTTTGAAATTAGCTTGAATATTATAAGTTCCTTCACTTAAATTAATATTTAATTTATACAAACCTTCTTCATCTGGGGTTCTAATATAAGCTTTACCATTAATTATAAATTCAACTTCATCAAAAACTCTTTCATTAGTATCTTTCCGATATATTGCACATTGATATGGTTCTGGGTCTCCAAAGTTTTTTGTGAGATTTATACCATCCATATATGTTTCAGCAGTAATGTATACTTTTGTATAAGAAGCTACTTTATTATATTCTTTGTTACCTGGATAATATAGGTCTGCTTGATATTCTCCTGCAGGTAAATTAATATTTAAACGAGCAATACCATCATTATCCGTCTTTTTTATATAAGGCTTCTTATTTATTTCTATTCCAATATCTACATTATCTAACGGCTTATTACCATCATATAATGCTACTTCTAATGGTGTTGGGTCGCCGAAGGGTTTTTTTAATCCTTCACTATAAAATTTGGCGTCCTTTTTTCCATTACCTAAAATTTGTCGTATATATTCTAGAATATTCATTATTTAGCCTCATTATTTTTTTGCTATAATATTTAATATTTAATAGTTTGTAGTATTTAATAATTTATTATTTTTTAAAAGAATCAAAACTTTTATATATAGGAAGATACAAATATATAATATAGAAAAACAAGAGGTGATAATATGTTCGGAATTTTATTAGTTATATTATTAGTAATAATTGTAATTTTCCTTGCTTCATTAAGAGGTTGATTGAGGTTGAAAAATGTCTTGGTTAATAATTATAATTATTGCATTGACACCAATTTTTACTTTGTTGTCGATGATTCGGTTAAGTAGAAAATAAGGCTGGAGAATCGTTCTTTTACTTGAAGAAAATAGGGTATTTAGCTTGTTACATATATATGTAACAAGCCTTTTTTTATATTTTTTTTTCAAATATAAAAAAAATTGAGGCATCTATAATGCCTTGATTTTATAATTCCTTACTGCACTTGGGGTATATGTAGTTGATAAGAGATTATACATATTTATTCCAGATGGGATTGTCCCAGTAATACTACTTCTACCATTACTCATTGTATATGCTC
Source organism: Bacilli bacterium (assembly GCA_017411235.1). The sequence continues at coordinate 4,110 of JAFPMR010000267.1, forward strand.
CATCTTCATAAGTAAATGTGTAATGTGCATTTTGAGTAGGAGTAGTAGGACAATTATTCTGCGTTGGAGTAGAACTTCCATTATAAACCCACACACCATTTAAACTTGGATTTTGATTACTCATTTGTCCCATAAGGATACGATGTGTACTGTCTGTTCCAATAATTGCATATGTACTGTTAGATGTGGTTGGTATGTCGAATTCAAGTTTATATTCCGGTGGTAATGTTAAATCTGTAATATTTGTTGATAGTGTTTCACGGTATAATATACAATCTTCGATTTCATAGGTTTCTGTTATTGTATCAAAAGTTACTACAATATCTATATCACCAGCACCAGTTCCAGTGTAACTGATTGTGGTTTGACCATTAGCATCAGTAGCACTAGTCGTACCAGTGCTTATGGTTGTATTACCATGCTTAATTTCATAATCCAATACTGCATTATCTAATGGTTCATCATCTCCTAATAGTGTAGCGGTAATAGTAGTACTATCACCACTACTAATAACCTGAGTACCAGTCAGACTTAAACTATATGTTATAGGAGTAGATCTTATCCTAATATTTTTTTCTGCAGAGGCACTTGTATAATAATTATCACCGGCAAAGCTTGCAGTTAACTTATACTTGCCTGCTTCTAAAGTTTTACGTGGTATTACCATTTGAAATTTCCCATTATCGTCTGTTGTTAATTGCCAATCCATTTAATCACCTATTCACTTATATTAATATTAACTGTTCTGTTTTTAACAGGTTGATCATCGTTATCTATTAAGTATCCTTCAACAGTTATATAGTCTATATCGGCATACGTAGTATATAAAGGTTTATCTATTCTCATGACACTAGTTTCTTTTTGTACAGTTTCATATATATTATAACTCATTGAACCACTATATGTACTATCACCTTCAAAAATTAATTGTTTATATGTACTAGCTATTCCATCGTCTCTTAAATTAAACGTTGCGACACCATTATTGTCAGTATTTCTTGTGGCTAAATATACACCATTTTCCATTAATTTAATTGGTTTATTAGCTAAAAGATTTCCATTTATATCTTTTAATGTTCCTGTCATTTGCCTAACATCACTATATACAGGCAAAGATGTATTCATTTCCAATTGTGTTATTATATAGGTTTTATCTGGGATATCTAAAATCATACCTGCTAAATCCATTAAACTATCATTTTCAGATATACCTGTAACACCTTTATCTGAAAGATTTTCACTCATTGCTTCTATTACATCATCAATAGAATTATCTAAGTTATCAATACTATTACTTAATATATATCCTTGTTTAGCAGATAAAGGTTTAGTAGCATCATTTGTAGATAAATCATCGACTATTTGTGGATTAATATATGCTGAATGTGTATGATTAGCATCTGCTTTATTTGAGAATAAACTATTGTGAGCACTCGCACTTTGATTATGTAATTGTAATAATTCTTTTATTTTATTTGATACACTTTGTATAACTGAGTTTGATGAAGGTACGCTCATTGATTATCCCCCATAATTTTTTCATATACTTCGTCTATTTTTTCTTTTAAAACCTTACCCTGTTTTGCGGATAAGGTTTTGGTGGCATCGTTTGTCGTTAGATTATCAACAATATCAGGATTAACGTATTCTGAATGTGTATGATTTATATCTGCTTTATTTGAAAATAAGGCATTATGAGCAGTTACACTTTGATTGTGTAACTGTAATAACTCCTTAATTTTATTTGATACGCCTTGTATATTTGTATTATTTGAAGATATACTCATAATGCCACCTTATTCTTTTATTTTTTTATTTTTATTGTCCTAAAGCTGTTGCTAATGCAGTTAAGTATGCTTCAACTTTTTCTTCTACATCACCAATTGTTAATTCAGATTTTGCATTCCAATTAGTAATGTCAGTAGAGGTAATTCCTGCTGCTGCACTTGCATTGAAAGCGTCAGCATAACCTAAAGAGGTTACTACACTACTTGCTAATTGAGTTGTTCCTATTCCACCTGCTTTAACAGCAAATTGACCATCAGTTAATGTTAAAGTAGAGTTATCTGCAGTGTAAGTGTCAACTAAATCTTTAACATTAATGTAGATGTGTTGTGGAGTTTCATCGCCTTCTACAGTATTTATTACGAAGTCTAAGTATTTATCTCCAACTGCAAATCCTTGTTGTGGGGAATCAGCAGTACTTACAGTACCCATTGATGCGGATTTTACTAAGAAATCTTTAGGGATGTTAATTTTACTACCTACTTGAGAGCCGCCTTGTTTAACAACATAGGTTGCAGCAAATCCGGTTTCAGCAGTTGCTTGTTTTTCAACCGCTACTACACCACTAAGGTCACTAAGGGTTGGTTTGTCAGTTAAATCATCATAAGAACCACTAGTTGCTACAGTAGCTAAGTCAGAGATATCAGCTTTTAAGTCCAAAGCATCTTGGATAACTTGACTTTCCACAGGGTTTGTACTATCAGCTACAAAACTTGAGTCAACCGTAGTATTAGCTAATCCTGCTAACTTAGTTTTTTCTGCTGTAGTAAAATCTTCAGTAGATAATCCTTTACCAGCTTCTTTTTTCACATAACGTGCATCTGCTGCTGTTACAACAGCTGTTACTTTAGTCGTATCTATTGCCATTTTTATTCACCATTTTCATTATTATCTAATAATTCCAGACATAATTTGTCTAGGAAATTATTTATATCACTTGACAGTATAGCCATATGTTCTTCTATCACTTCATTTAAATCTAGAATATCTTCAGAAATATGTGAATGTTCGATATCGGCTTTATCATCTAAAGCTTCATCTATCTCAAACATCGTATAAACTTCATTTAAATCTGCTGAAGCTAATTCTTGAACATTAAAACCTTCTGGTGCATTTGTAACTACCCAGAATTTATTCTGGTATGGAGTGGTTATCCATATACCATATGTTGCAATACTCAAAATTTCTATTATTTCTTCCGATGTTTTACCAGATAATGACTGTGAAATAGTAACAAACCATACATCTGTCTCGCCACCTTTAAAAGAAATAGAGCTATACTCATGAGGTGTTCTTTCGGTTCTAATATGTGCGTATACAGTCATTATATTTTTTCTCCTACAAACATGTTTATAGAATATTTATTATTTATGATAAATATTATTATTTAATTATTCTTAATATTTTTTTTTAGACGAATTTCAATCTTACATTATCCAAGTAAATTTTAGTATTTGGAGTTGTTACAACTCTTACTGATCCCCAACTAACACCGTCTGATGTACTTCCACGTATATATTCAGCAGTAATTGTTTGGAAAGAATATGGGTTAGCTGAAACAGTAACTGGGTCGCTCATATATTCCTGCCCAGCATCAAAATGAATAATAATTTTTACTGTACAAGTACCTGTAGGTATAAAAATATCTATCTTACCTTGTAATGTGTTTGTAATGGCTCCAGCACCACTTTGCGCCCATGGACGATTTGCTCGGAAATCTACCCATCCATTGTTTGATCCAGTTGTAACTTCTACACTTTTTTCTCCTATACTAGAATATTTATTGTTTGATAGTACTGTAGTATTACTATTTATAATTGACTTAGTATTTCCAGTATATTCCGTACCACTCCATAAATCAACATTTAAAAGATTACTTGGGTCTTTTGAGAATACAGTAAGTATATTACTCTTTTTAACAGTACCATTTTGACTAACAACTTCTGCATAGAGATGATAGATACCCTCACTAAACCCTGCAGATATAGAATATCCTGCTGGGTCGGATCCTCTCTTAACAAATTCACCGATTAAATCTCCAGAAAGATTCTTTAAAGAAACTTTACTAGGATCAGGACTGCTTACTGCACCATCTAGGTAAAGAGCGGCACCTACATTAGTTGTTGTCCCATAATTTACATTATCCGTGAAAACATAATATGTACTTGTACCTGTAGGTCTCAAATATAAAGCGTTTGCACTTGGATTTGCCATACGTTCATATAATCTTTCCATCATAATTCTATTTCTATTAATAAAAGGCAATGTTCTTTGCCGTGTATTTATTATATCTTCTTTTACAGATAAAGCCTCATTAATAATTTTATTTTGAACTGGATTTGTCGAAGTAAATGATAAACTACTATCAACAGTAATATTTTCTAATTTAGTTTTTAAAGCATTAGTAAAATCATTTGTTGATAATTCTTTACCGCTAACTTTATCAACTTTTGTAGATAAAGAATTATAAATAATTTTATTTTGAACAGGGTTTGTTGAAATAGATGATAAGCTACTGTCAATAGTAATCCCTTCTAATTTAGTTTTTAAAGCATTAGTGAAATCATTTGTTGATAATCCTTTACCATTAACTTTATCAACTTTCGTATTTAATTGTGTATTAATTGTTGAAGTATCAGCTTTTGTACCTAATTTACTATTAATAGCATAATTAATTCCTGCTTGTGTTTGTGCTGTATTACCGATATTAGGGTATGTAGTGGAATCTGTAATTGTACTACTAGCTTGTGTGTGGTCGAAATCTGATATTTTAGATTTTGAAATAGTACCTGTGCTTGTTATTTTACCTGTACTATCTGTTATAAGTATACCATTACCTGAACCAATTGTTCCGTCATTATTAATATTTCCGTGACTATGGTCAACATCCGCTTTAGAAGTTAAATCGATTGTTCCACCACCATCATACACGGATGCAAGATATCTATCAATCAGATCTGCTGCTTCACGCCTAACATCTTTAACAGCTTTTGAAGTAGCTGCAACCACTTCACTATCACTATTAATAGCATTACTTAATTGAACACTAATAGTATTTCCACTTTTAGATAAACCTGTTCCAGCAACTATAGAGGAATTCTCAATTAAATTACGAAGTTGATCATCAAGTTCTCCTAAACCAATTTCGTTTACATGAAAAGTATTAGTACTATCTAAATGTAACGTCCTTTCATCAGCCTTATATACATCAACTAAATCTTTAACATTAATATAAATATGATTATCCGTCTCACTACTATCAGTGGAATTAATAACAAAATCAATATATTTGTCACCAACATTATAACCATTAACTGGATTATTTACTGTTGATACAGTTTTTAATGAAGCACTTTTAATTAAAAAGTCTTTAGGAATGTTAATTTTACTACCAACTTGACTACCATTTTGTTTAACAATATAAGTAGCCGCTGAACCAGATTCAGGGGTACTTTGTTTTTCAACAGTAACATTAAATTTAGAATCCACATTAGTTTTATCATAATAATTATTATTTAAATAAGCTAATCTAACAAATTCAGACGTTGGAATAATTATCTTTTTAGTATGACTAGTATTATCTTCATCAATAAAATCCTGTTGCACTATAGACAACTCTAAATTATTACTATAATTAGAATTACTATTAGATGTAGTTAAATTATTTTGATTAACGTCAATTACAATATCGCCAGGCTCGGCGGATATATTTTTTTTACGATTTTTAATCATTTTTCATCAAGCCTCTCTTTATATGAAATTAATTGCTTTTAAAGCATAAGCTGGGAATGTTCTATCAGCTAAAGTTACTTGCTCATTACTACCAGCAATATTATTCTTACCATCACTATAATATCTTGCAACTGCTTTCACCATAAGTCTTTGACCAGCCCAAGCAGGTGTATTAATACCTATTCTACCAGACATTGCAGTTTCATATAAAATACTACCATCTGGTCCAGTTACATCGTAACCATAACTGATTTTATAATCGTATTGATAACTTTGACCGATAGAATATACTTTACCATTAGGGAATTCAATATAACCAACTATTTTACTGATATCAAAAGTTTTCTGTGGATTATTATATAAAAATCTTATATAAATACCATTATTACCAACTGAACTTGAAGAACCAACGTCAAGTTGTGCGGAATATTCACCGTCACCACCATCTTCATTTACCCATCTTCCAATTAAGATTTTGAAAGCATTGTGATGGCGTGATTCTCTTTCATAATCTTTTTTAACGGCATTAAGTGTTGATTGTACAGTATTTACACTAGATCTTAATGAGTTAATGTTACTGTCTGTTGTTGATTTATTTGAATTATATGTACTTTTTGTAACGTATGTATTTGCGATACTATTACTTAAATTATTAATTTTATTATTAACATCTACATCAATTTTATTATCAAGTTGATTAATACTATTTTGTAGACTAGTAAATCTATTATTGAAGGCATTAGATATATCAAATTTGCTAAAACTACCTGATTCTTCACGAGTAATTTGACCATAACTTGAAGTTATTTCAGAGGCTAAAACGGTTGCTTCGCTTCTTGTTATAAATGGATAATCTTCAGATTCAGATTTTGGTATATGTACATACTTTAAACTTTCTCTTAATGCTTCTGAATTAATTATTAAAGTACTATTATCTTGTAAAACTGTTTTAACAGTCTCATCCATATTTGCATTACTCCACAAATCTGCTAATGATAGAATTGGGATTGGTTCTTCTTGTAATCCATCAAAGTATTCTAACCATTGTGTTGAACGATTATAGATTATTTGGACATGTTTAAATACTTCCATTTGGATTGGATCAATATAATCATCTGGTATATCGTCTGATATAATATAAATGTTTCTCCAGAATTTTTTAGTTGCCTCTGGTAATTCATCATATTTTGCTTGTGTTATTGGGATAAAACGGAATCCATTAACCATTTGTGCGTCTAAGAAATATGTCTCAATATGATTTCCTTGATTGTCAACAATTCTTATTTTCTTAAAGACATCTATGAATTGTTCTTTAAATTTATTATAGTCTTCTTGTAAAGCGTCATGATCGTCTCTTAATTGGGTTACTTGTTGCCATCTTTCATTTAAGTCGGCTAAATCAGCTTTATCAATATCTAATACTGTATAGATATCATAAACTATATCTGAACTTAAATAGTATGTGTCATCAAGACATGTACTATCTAATCTATTATATTTCAATGTTCCATCTACACCTGGCTCATCCATTCTTATTTTTTCAACCCAAGGTGCTAATTGTTCTTCTTGAATGAAACCATCATATATTACGTCCAACATTGTAATAAATGATTCTGGGCTTATATGATTAAAAAGAGTGTTTCCTATTCTAATATAGGATAATTTATCACTTAATCCATTATCAACATATGTGATAATATCATCTAAATGCCAATCATCAACCATGTCGGCATTAAATCCTTTCCCTGGTCCATTATAAGAATTGAATAATTCTGTTAAAAATTCTTGAAGTAGTTTATTAGATTTACCATCTATAAACACTTCGCCTATATATCGATCATTATATTCTGCCATTTTATCCACCATTCTCTAAGTCATTAATACGCTTTTCTAATTTATTTATTTTTTTTAATAAATCTTCGTCTCCTAATGTGATAGTTTCAGCTTTAATTGTTTTTCCTTCAATATCATTTGTAAATACTTTTGGGGTAACAACTCCTTTATTTATACCAATTCCTTTACTTGTTGGGATTATAGTTGGGTCTTTATCGTCATAGAAGCTTATTGATTCGGTTCTTACACCATCGGCATTTATTTTACCCGTAACAGTATTGGCGGCTACAATAGTATCTGTTTGTACTGCTTCCTCTACTTTTAAAGTATTTGTCTTGAATGATTCGGCTATTGCCTCACCTTTTAATTTTATATCTTCTTTTGAAATTTCTATTTTACTTTTATTATCTTGATTAGTATCTGTGTTGGTATCTGGTGATAATTCTAAAGTATCATTATATAAAGCGATTGGTGTTTTATCAACAGCTTTCATCCTAATAATAGTATATACTTTATTATCTTCATCTATACTTACATCAACAGGTGTATCTTTCTTTGGTACATAGTAGCTATCTGATTCGGTACAATCTGGTAAAGATATCACACCAGAATCGCCCCATTTGCACCAGTACTCCTTATCGTCTTCCGTGGGTACTTTAACGAGCCAACCATCCGAATATAATTTCTTTTTGTCTATTTTGACTATTATACCATTTACATTCTTTGCACCTTCTTCCTCTTCCTGATTGTTTAAATGCCCTTTCTTTGCCTTTTTTGACGCAAAATCTTGAAAATGGTTACGAAAATATTTGTTTGTTGGTGTGTATCGCTTGCTATTAACCATAGTTATCACTACAATATAAAATACTTTTTCAATAATTAACTTTTATTTTTTGTAGTATTTAATATTTTATTATTTTTTAAATACTATCCACTTATTTGCTCACCAGAATTAACTGCATCAGTATCATTGAATAATGAATTGAATCCGTATTCTCTGTAAGGAAAATTCTTCCATTCTCCCGATTTATCCATGTATTGAACCGATCGATGATTAGATGCGTAAGCCGTTGGGTATTGCATAACTCGAGCCTGTACGCCTTTGCTTTTAAGTTCCGTATAAATTAAGTCACTAACACCCCAGCAATCACCTGCATTAGCTTGTTTAACACAATCAGCAGTTTGACACTCACCAGAATAACCAACACCACTCCACTGTTTACCTACTTCATCTAAAGCA
>JAFPMR010000268.1 GCA_017411235.1 Bacilli bacterium
ATGGTTAATTATACTAAAAATATAAGAAAAAGTCAACTATTATGTAACAAAAGAAAACACCCAACTTATGTTAGGTGTTTATTATTATTTTACTTTTTCTAATTTAAATCCTACTTTATAATCATTTACGTCTACTTCTTCTAATTTATCTTGAGTAGGTATAAATTCAACACATAAAGTTTCTTCTTTTACAAAATCTAAATAATCTTTAAGGTTATCCATATATTCTTTATTAGCATTACAATATACTTTTATTCTATCTGTTACTTCAAAATTATTTGATTTTCTTAATTGTTGAACTTTAGATACAGTTTCACGAGCTAATCCTTCATTAAGTAAATCAGTAGTAAGTTCTGTATTTAATATTACGAATCTATTATTTTCTACAGCCACATTATAACCTTCTTTAGAACTAATTCTAGTTTCTACCATATCAGTAGTTACTTTATAATCTGTACCATTTAAAGTTACTTCTAATTTATCTTTATTTAATTTATCTACATCTTTATCTTTAATATTTAATAGGTAGTCAGCAAATGCTTTCATGTTAGAGCCAAATACTTTACCTACTTCTTTGTAATTAGGTCTATATTCTATATTCATATATTTATGAATATCTTTTTCATAAGTAACTTTCTTAACATTTAATTCTTCTTTTACTAAGTTATCCATATCTCCTATTAGTTTTTTATACTTATTATCAAATATTACTTCACTAAGAGGTTGTCTTACTTTTATTTTATTTTCTTCTCTTACATATCTACCTAAACTAATTAAATCTCTTACTAGATCCATTTTTTCTTCTAATTTAAGATCTATATAATCTAAGTTAGGTTCAGGCATTAATTCTAAATGAACTGATTCTTTATCTGTAAGTTTTCTAAATATTTCTTCACTGACATATGGAGATATAGGAGCTAATAATTTAGTTAATCCTAATAATACTTCATATGTAGTTTTGTATACGGCTTTTTTGCTATTATCTAGTTCACTTGACCAGAATCTATTTCTATTTCTTCTTATATACCAATTAGATAAATCTTCTGATACAAATTCTGCTAAGTATTTAGTTACTTTATTTAAATCATATTCTTCATAACTATCTAAAACATTTTTAACTAATTTATTATATTTAGATAATAACCATTTATCTATTTCTTCTCTATCTTTATATTCTACTTCATAATCTCTAGGATCTATATTATCAGTATTAGCATACATAGTGAAGAAATTATAAGTATTTTTTAATGGGTTAAAGAATTTGGAATGAACTTCATTTAATCCTTTAATATCAAATTTTAATGGTGTCCATACTGGAGATACATATAATAGATAGAATCTTACAGTATCAGCTCCATATTCTTTTAGGGTACTGAATGGTTCTACGATATTACCTCTACTTTTACTCATTTTCTTACCTTCAGCATCTAGTAGTAAATCATTAACTAGAACATTTTTGAACGGGCTTTCTCCCATTATGAATGTTGATATTACTAATAATACATAGAACCAACCTCTTGTTTGGTCTATTCCTTCTGATATGAAACTAGCTGGGAATTGTGATTCAAATAATTCTTTATTTTCAAATGGATAATGGAATTGGCCGTATGGCATAATTCCTGAGTCAAACCATACATCTAGTACTTCTACTACTCTATTCATAGTCTTACCACATTTTTCACATTTAATATGAATATCATCAACATATGGTCTATGTAAATCTATTTCTTCATCTTTTAATTCTTCTAAAGATAATTCTTTTA
>JAFPMR010000026.1 GCA_017411235.1 Bacilli bacterium
AATCTCATATACATAATCAGCATAACCTGGAACACTTACTGAGTTTCCTTTATTATCATAGAAATAAGTAGAATACTCTGCGGAAGTACTTATAACATTCTCACCAACTTCAAGTACTTGTTCAAGTCTATTTAACCACTCTGGTTCACCCTGTCTAAATCTTACAAGATGATAGAACTTCTCAAATAAAGTAGTTCCTTCTTCTCCGTGCCAATTATTTGCAAGAATGATATTTTTCTTAAAATTAACATCCATATAATAGTTAGCAAGGATAGTTTCTATTCTTTCATCTTCTACTATATTGATAGCATCAGCTTCTTCATTAGTACTAGCATAACTTTTCATATTTGCAGGAGTAAGAATAACGTGAGAAATTTCGTGATATGTTATACTCCTTATAATAGTTTCCTTTGACATAGCAAACTTTTCATCTATTCTACCAATCATTTCAGCAATTGTAGGATAACTAATTATAATCTTATCATCATCAGGTATATAACAAGAACCTACACTTGTTTCACTTAATATATGATTGATTTTTCTTCCAAGATAATATCCTATTGGAAGTGTCTTAAATATCTCATTGATTTCTATAAAACTTGTTCTCATATTCATTCTCCTTTTCTTGTTAATAACTTGTTATTGTCTTGTTTAACTATGTGTGTATTATAGCATAATTGACACAGATTTGTAAATAGGTAAAACATAAAAAACCTTTATTTTTTGCATAAAAAAGGAAGGAAATATATAAAATATCTCCTTCCTAAAGGTAAAGGGGCGTATGGGAATCTACATAAGAGCTTCAATAAGGAACTCGTCTGTAGCCTTAAACTCTCTAAGTTCATTTGCTCTATCTACAAGTGGAGATGGTAATGCTCTAACTTCTCCATTAACTGCAAGGTTCATAGTACCTATTACAGAGAAATACTCATTAATGTTTATATCAACACCTTTATATGTAATAGATGGCTTTCCATCAAGAAGTCCCTGTAAAAATCTTGTAGTTTCAAGTGGGAGAAGATTTATTTCATCAAGTACTATAGTATCTCCGTTTTCCATAGCCTTCCAAAATGCTGATTTCTTAAATGTAGCCTTACCATCTACAAAATCAAAATCTTCCATAATATCTGCTGGTAACATATCACTTCTACATACAATAACAGTTCTTGTAGTATTATCATCACCCTTCATAGCAAGTGTAGTTTTACCAGTTCCAGGTTCTCCATAATAGATAGAAAGTCTATTATTAACTTTCTTAGATGGAGTAATATTGATAAGATTATCACAAATAGCTGTAAATTCCTGTGACTTTAACTTCTCAATAATATTATCAGCAATAGGATGGTCCTGTAACTTATAGTAAGATGCTACATAATCCTTAATTTCACTTCTCTTTGTCATAAATGCCATTGTATTTATCATACGAATTGAAGTTTCAGCACTAAATTCAGAGAAAAATGACTTAATATTAGCTACAAGTCGCTTTAACTGATTAATATCAACTGTATTTGTAGTAGTATTATCTGTACTATCTGTAGCACTAATACCTACCTTATTAGAATCACTTGTCATAAGTCTATCTTCGATTTCATCAGGAGTAAAATATCCCATAATCTGATAAAGTCTTGAAAGACCAATATTCATTCTATTAATCTCTACACCTCGCTTATACAGACAAGAGAGAATCTTGAGTAGTGCATCATATCCATAATCACCCTTCTGAAAAACAGTCTTATTAAACTCAGGATGATTATTGGCATATTCTGTACCAAGAAAGATATTTGTTGTGATGTCGTTATTGTGACCTTTTGTGATATAAATTGTTCCATTAATGTTCATAGTAGTTCTCCTTTTCTTGTTTATAACTTGTTAATTTCTTGTTGTTGTCTTGTTTGACTATGTGTGTAGTATATCACATTGTAAAAGCATTTGTCAACATATAAAATGCATTTTTAGACAATTTTATGAAATTTTTTTTTATATTTTAGGTTTAATAATCTTTAATTGTTGTGCTTGTTGTACTCTTTCTTCATAAGTACTATCTTTATTATTCTTTGGTTTAACCACTTGTTGTTGTGACTGTTGCGGTTGAGGTTGATATTGTGGTTGTGGTATTTGTTGTTGCTGTGGTTGAGTTACTTGTTCAAATGGTTGTTGATTATATTCTATATTAGAGTTTTCAACATAATTTGATTGAACATTTGCTTGAACATTACCACCACCAGTATTTTGTTCTTCATTATATAATTTATATATAGTATGTAATGTTTCAATAGTTGTACCATTTATAGATTGTATCTTACTTGTATTAGCAACGGTATTATCTAATAATTGTAATTTACATCTTTTACCTAATACTGGAACTTCTACAGCACATACATATAATGCTACCTTTTTTGGCATAATTTACCTCCTTACTTTACTTTCTAATTTAACTTTAATGAGTATTTATATATTTGATTTATATTCTCATCAGTAAAATCTTCTATATTACTCTCTGAAAAATCAGTAATAATCTTTTTTAATTCATCTACTGTATGATAATCATTATATAATTGATAAGCATAAGCTAGAAATTTATATGCAGTTTCATTAGATAAACTTTTAATAGAAACTTCTTGTGCTTCTTCTTTACTAAATCCTTTTTTAGTTAATTCTTCTTCTATAGTGTCTTTTAATTCATTAGAATAATAAATTTCATCCTCTGACATATCTAAATCAGCAATAATATCATCTACTACATCATCAATATATTTGTTTAATTCTTTCTTTAAATTCTGTAGCATTTTATTATTCTCCTTTTATTATAATTGTTTAATAAGATTAATACATTCATCCATTACTTGTTCACAAGTAGTAACAGAATAATTAGTTCTATTTAATGTAGCATCCA
>JAFPMR010000269.1 GCA_017411235.1 Bacilli bacterium
TCTATTATCTCAGTTTTTATTATAACATAATTGGGTATAAAAAAATAGAAGTTTTACTTCTATTGTTTCTTTATATCTCTATCTAGAAAGAAATAAGTTCCTTGTACTGTTGCAGCTAAGTCATTGTTGTCATTATAAACATCTGCTTTATATACTCCAAGAGTCATTCCTACTTTTACTGGAGTTGCTATACAAGTAACTCTTTTACCCCCACATGGTCTTAAGTAACTAATATTTGAATCTACCGTAACTACTTTTCTACCACTAGTAGAAGCAAGAGTTCCCATAGCAGAATCTGCTAAACCAAATATTAAGCCACCATGAGCTATACCATGAGGATTTAAAGAATTATCATTTAGTTCTGCACTAACGATAACTTTTTCTTTTGTTATTTCTTCAAAGTGTAAGTTATTGTATTTAAACCAACCATCTTTTTCTTCAAAATGGTATTTTATTTGGTCTTCTATTTCTTTTGCCATAATAATCACTCCAAGTAAGATTTTAACTTATTTCTTAGAATAATACTAGTTTTTTGTTATAATATATTTACAGGTGGTTATATGAGTAAGAAGAATTTAATTATACTTATTGTATCTTTATTAATCATTATTTTAGTTGTTGGTATTGGTATTACTATTTCTAATAAAAAAGATAATGAGTTAGATAATACTAATACAGAGATTAAGATTGAAGATGTAGATAATGTTAGTTTAGTTGATGAAAAGTTAAAGGAAGGCGACTATCGTGTTACTCAAGCTTATTTACTAAACTATACTAGAAGAAAAGGTTCTGTATGGTATCGAAGTGAAGGTATTGTTACTAAGATTAAGTATGATGGTACTTCTGCTACTGTAACTATTACAAGTCCTGATAATAAGTCAAAGAAAGTTATTGCTAATATTGATAAAGATAATCTTAATGTTAAAGAAAAAGATCATGTTCATTTTGTAGGTACTATTGATATGAGAGATGGTACGATAAACTTAGCTAAGATTAGTAAAGAGGAAATTGATTATAATAATATTGTTGATATAACTTTAGCTGAGTTAGATGATAATATTTATTATTTAAAGAATACTTATGTAATAGTAAGTGGTTATATGATTACTGTTGCTGATAAATATAAACTTTATTCTAGTAAAACTGAATATAAGAAGGATGAAGAAGCTAATAATTATTTCTTAATTGAATGGCAAAATGAATTTAGTTATACTGGTACTTCAGAAGTTTTATTAAGATGTTTTATTGGTGATAGATATAAGTTAATTGGTTGTGAATTAGAGAAATAAAAAAATAGGAGTTTAACTCCTATTTTAATTTGATACTACTTTTTATTGTGTCTATTTCTTCGTATAGTTGTTGTTCTTCTCTAGTTGGTTCTGAGTTGTTTTCTTCTACTGGATAAATAACAACTACATAGTATTGTTTATTATTTCTAGCAACTTCCATTTTGAAATCATTTTTAGATAATTCTTTATATTCATCTGCAGGAATAGCAATTATTTTAAAGGCTTCTTCACTCTTAGATGAATAGATTATGAAACCATTATTTATTTCTTTAACTGTTATGCTTTTCATTAATTTAGGAGGTATTGCTAAAGAGAAGATGTCATTACTAAAGTTATTGATATAAGATAAGATATTGTCTACACTATCTACTGCTATTGAGTATTTTAAATCAGTAGATCCTTCGTTAGCTTTAAGAATACCAGTAATAGTTGTTTCACTGTTATTTTTTAAGCTCTTATCGTATTCTATTTCTATTTTATCAGTTATAACACCATCTATAGAAATAGCTTTTTCTAGTTCAAGGATACTAACATTTTTGGTTTCTTCACCATCTTTAATAGTATTAATAATTATTTTTCCTTTTAAAGTGGTTGTTTTGTCCACCTCATATTTTTCTACTTTGTCGCAACCTACTAGTACTAGAACTATTAATAATAAAAATGTAATTACTCTTATTTTTTTCATCTTATCTATTCTCCTAAATTAATTATAGCATTAAAAAACATTCACTCTTTTAAAAACAGTGAATGTTTACCTATTTTTTACTTTAATTTACTTATATCGACTTTTGACTTTACAATGATAGTTTGATATTTTCCTACTTCTCTATTAACGAAGCTTAGGAAATTAGTACAATTTGAAGAAGTGTCACTTTCTGTAAACTTTGTAAAGACACTAGCATCAGTATTTGAGAAGAAGCATTGTTGTGTTTCTTCTGTAACATTTGAACCATAATATGTAGCGTTGTTTTTGACAGGATCAATTTGTAAATACGTAATGCCTGTTACTGTATATAAGCCGTTATGGTAATCGATTGTGTATACAATACCATCATCATTAAAGTTACATACCTTTTCGTTACATGTGTAACCGTTATGTTTTAAGTATCTTTTTAGTTTGTTTGAATCTTTGTTGTATATAGCTAGGAATAATGCTATAGCTGCTATTACAACTAATACTACTACTCCTATTAATAAGATTTTTTTCTTTTTATTCATATTATTCACCTACACTATTACTCCATTGTTTTTCTTTTTCTTTTCTTTGATTGTTTTCTTTTCGATAGTTGATTTGTCTGGATGAGTCTTTTTATACTTTTTAAAGTATATGTAATTACAAATACTTAATATTGCTAGGATTGTATATTCTACTATGAAAACTATTAATTTTTTATCAAATAATCTTATTGATAAAACTATTATTATTAACGATAAGATTATGTTAAAGAAGTTAGCAATTAAACCTAATTTCTGATGGGTATCTTTGATAAGGACGATACCTGTTATTATATTTATAAAGAATGGTATTACCCAACCAATAAATAATGTTAACATTATTATTACTACTGTATTATCACTTAGTTTAGCTAGTAGTAATACAACTAACATTATTAACGGAAGAACAATATCTAAAATAGCTAATTTCTTTTTCATGCTAACCTCGGTAGATCATTTTGTTCAATGATTCCTTTTATTAAGTTTTGTTTGCTAATTGTTAATAGTTCTTTAAATGATACTTCTAAGTAGAATGAATTATCTGTTTTTTCATAATCTTCAAAGATTATGATGTTATTAAATAATGAAGAATTATTATTTGTTTTTAGGTAATAACTACAACCTATTATTGAATTACAGATATGAGATATTATTGAATGGTTGTAGTTATATAAATCTACATTGCGATATTTTGTTTTTTGTTTTTTCTTTAGGTCTTCATATTCTTTAGAAAGGGATGCTAATAAAGAATTTAATCTTGCTATAGCAATACTTTCTCTATTGATATTAGATACACAGAATTCTAGTTCTTTTTGATATTTATCAGGTTCATAACCTTTACTATCTAAGTCTACTCTTTCTTGTTTATAGATATCTAGTTTAGATTTAGTAGATGCTATTTCAATATTTAAACTCTTAATCTTTGTTTTTAAATCTTGTTCATATTTAGCACAAATACTATTCATATATTTAGGTTTGATATTTGATAGATTTAGTAAGCTATAATCTATTTCTTCTTGGTTGTTTTGATAAGTAACTAAGAACTGACTTACTATTAGTATTAATGTTATTTGAATATCATTAATACCATTCTCTTCTTTTATCTTGTTGTATGTCTTTTTAGGACTTGAATTTAAGACAGTTATTAAATCTAATAGTTTATCTATAGAAGCATTAGTATGTTCAAGTAAGGTTATATCATTACTTGATTGCCATACTACATTTTCTATTAAATGAACTTGTTTACTTAATTGATAATTTAAGAAGTCTTCGTTAATGAATTCTTTTAGTTTATTTAATTGTTTTTCTTCAATATCTAGTAAATTGCATTTGCTTTCTTTTAATTCAAAGCCTTCTTTTTTACATTCATTTTTTAATAGATTGTAGAAAATCATATAAGTCTCTTTATTCTCTAATCCATGTTTATATTGTTTTAAATGTTTTAGATAATTAATAGCAGCATTCTTTACTATAAGAATATTGTTTTCTTTCATTTCTTTTGATGTATCAGTATGTTTTACTACTATATTGTAGTAAGTAAAGTTACTTAAGAATTTTTCTGTATCATTAAATGATACTACTTTTTCTGTTTCTTTTTCTGGTATTGTGTAACAGATATTGATTTCTTTTGTTTCTCCACTAGTAGGATTAGCAAATAACATTGTTAAGAACGTTAGTAACCAGTTTACTTCTATATAAGTGTCATCTATGAATTCAATGGTATTATTCTTTTCCGAATAATGGTATTCAGTAGTTAATAGTTTTTGTTTGATATTAAGTACTAAATCTAATTCATTTTGACTTTCTATATTAGTTACATTTGGTACATCGAATTCTTTATGTTCATATTTATTTAGATATTCTTCATATCGATCTTCTAAGTAACTTTGATCATTAACCATTAATTTAAAGAGATAAAGAAAGATAGAAAAAGTCTTTCTTTCTTTTTCATGGTAAAAATATGTGCATTCACTAACTTGTTTTTTAGGATTTTTAATCATTTCTAATAGTGATTCTATTATTAGTGATACTTGTTCTTTAGTATTAGTGTATACGCGCATATTTTCACCTCCTTATAGTTTTTCTAATGTTTCTGATATGATTGAGTATAAGTAAATATTTACTTCTTTATTAGAAATACTATTTATATATTCTTTGTAACCATTTAATTGTTTTAAATAGTTTTCGTCTTTAATATTATTTAATTTGTAATCGATAATATCTATTCTATTATCATGTTCAATCATTAAATCTATTATACCATGATATTCAGTATTATCTAGTTCATATATGAATTCATGTTCTTTATAAATAATAGAGTTATCTATATCTTTTAAGATATCATTTTTTAAGAACTTAGATACTTTTTCTTTGATGAATTCATCATCTATTAGTTCTAGGTTAGGATTCTTAAAGTCTAGAAGTTCTAGTACTTCATGGATATCTAATCCTAATTGAAGATTGTTATAAGTATTTTTATCTATTAAGTTATGAGTTTCTTTAGAGAAGTGTTTTTCTGTAGTTTCTTCTTCATCTTTAATAGATATTTCTTCTACTTTGATGATATCTTCTTTGGTATTTAGTTTTCTTGATTCTTTTTTAGTAAACATATATTCATTTGTTAAACCCAATTCATTTAAATCTAGTTCTTTATAGTATTTAGATATATATGTTTTTATGGAATTAAGGATTGAACTAAATGAACGATATTTTCTTCTGATATCTAGTTCAATAGTACCATTAGAATCTAAATGATATTCTTCATCTTCAGAGGAAGGTGTTAAGATTATCATTTTTTCTTTAGCTCTAGTTAATGCTACATAGAATAGTCTTATTCTTTCTGATATTTCTTCTTCTAAGTAGTTATATTTAACTAGGTATTTAACCATTGTTTCATGAATACCTTCTTCAAAGTATGGTGTTATTATTCCATATTTGTTATCAATCATGAAACGATCATTTAAGTCTTGAATATTAAATCCTTTTGATAAACCAGGATAGTAACAGATATGATATTCTAGTCCTTTTGATTTATGAATAGTCATTATTTTTACAGAGTTAGAATCATTATCTTCTACTGTATATTTCATATCGTATTCTTCATCTATTAGCTCATTTAGATAGTCTCTAAAGGTATAGATATTAAATCCTAGAGTGCTTAAGTTATTTGCTACATCTATTAGTTTAGATATTCTAGTAATTGAAGCGTCTATATCTCCTACTGTTATTAGTTTTTCATACATATTTGTTTTAGTTATAATTGCTTCTAATACTTCGTTAACACTTAAATGAGTTAAGTTATTAGATATATCTATAAAGTCATTATAGATAGTTGATTTTTTGAAGTTATCGTTTAAGAAGTATTTAAATATTTCTTCATCTGTGTAGTTATATAGGTAACTTCTAGCTATACTAGTAAAGTCATATTTAAATTGTTCATCATATTCATTTAGATTTATTTTTACTATTAAATCAATAATATTCTTAATTATATAGATATCACTAGTATTACTTATTGTTTCATCTTTATGTAATGTTAGTGGTATACCTAAGTATTCAAAGATCTTTTTATATAAATCAAATGAACTAGTTCTATCAATTAAGATAACTAAGTCATTATATGTTATATCTCTTAAGACTTTATTGTCTTTATCAAATACTTGGTATTTATTATCTATTTTATCTTTGATATCTTTTGCTATAGCAAAGATTTCTATTTCTTCTTTGGTATATGTTGAATCTTTATCATATGGATATTCAAGGATTTCTAATTTATAATCTTGGTTTGTTTTACCTTCATTACTATAGGTTTCATTGCCATAAACCATTTGATGTGTTTCATGATATTCTGCTCCACCGATAGTATTATCCATTATTAGATTAAAGATATCATTTACAGCATCTAGTACTTCAGAACGTGATCTAAAGTTCTTTAGTAAATCTATTTTGATACCATTATCTTCTTTAGAGTATTTATCATATTTAGTTCTAAAGATATATGGATTAGCGTTTCTAAAACGATAGATAGATTGTTTTATATCACCTACCATATAAACGTTATTATTTTCGATCATAGATACGAATGCTTCTTGAATATCATTGGTATCTTGGTATTCATCAACCATGATTTCCTTAAAGGTATTTTTTAATTCTTCTCTTACTGATTCGTTTTCTTTTAGAATCTTTATAGATAATAAAGCGATATCTTGGAAATCATAGATTTCATTTTCTGCTTTGTATTTATGTAGTTTGTCTAA
>JAFPMR010000270.1 GCA_017411235.1 Bacilli bacterium
TGGCAGCACTCCAAAGGTAGCCAACTCTAAGAAAGGCAGTGGCAAGAAGGATTCTGACGAGAAGCTACCAAAGCCTCGTGAGACGATGACCTTCAAGCGAAAGGGAAGTGTGACTGAGCCACACCTCCTGCTGTTGTATATGGCTCTGACTAAAGAGCAGTGGATTGATGGCAACGATGCAGACTTCAAAGCCCTGTTCTCCGGTAGCCGTGATGAGGACTGTTCTGTATTTAGTGATGCCTATGAAGATAAGGGTGGAGTAGTAATTCATGAATACTATTTAAATATTGATTTAAGTAATAAAGAAAGATGTTTAAATTATTTTAGTAATGATTATTGTTCTTCTTATAGTAAACAAGATAAAGCTACTTTAGATGATGAGATTATTAAACGAGATGGTGTTTTATATGAGCATTTATTTGTTAAAGTTGATGATAATTATTATCTAAAAAGAAGTTTTGTTGTAAGTGAATAAAAACCATAACTTTTATGGTTTTTTATTTTTATTTATGTTAAAATATAATAGTATATTAGGGGAAGAGTAAACGGAGTGATATTATGTATAATAATCCAGCACCAATGACTAAAAAGAAGATTATTGAATTGGTTTTATTATTAGTTGGTATTTTATGGTTTATTTTATTGGGTTTAAATTATGTTAGATATACTAAGAACAAACCTTTGTTATTTGCTATTCATATTAAATCATCTGAAAAGGAATATGCTGATGGTTATGTTGAAGAATGGATTAGTTTAGGTTATGTATATCGTATTTATAATAGAGTTGCTATTTCTAGAGAGGAATTTGTTCCTTTTTGGGTAACTACTGAAAGACCTGCTGCTGCTAATGATTTACCTAAACCAGAAACTGGTTATAACATTCCAGATAATCCTCGTCGTTATGATAAGTTTATGGGACTTTTATATTTCTATAGTACAGATAATACTGATTTATTAGGGACATATAAGTGTCTTCATACTAGTCAGGATTGTTCAATAGCTACAACTGGTTGGGATCGTTTTGATATTATTGGTTCTGATCCATTAACTAAGAGAGATCCTTATAAATTTGCTACATTATATAATAAGTATGCTTTTATCGATGATTCTTCTTCGCAAAAGATGAAGTATGGTGATAATGGATATGTTAGAACTATTTACTTATATCAATTTGATAAGAAAGATCCTAAGATTTTAGCTAGATTCTCTGATATTAAAGAAACATCTTATGATGAGAATAAAGAAAGAGCTAATTTTAATAAGTATACTTATATAGTTAAAGATTATGAATCACAAAAATGGGGTATTATTAAAGTTACCGAATCTGGTAATGTTAACGTAGTATTACCGTATGAATATGAATCTATTACATATGATTATGATACAGGTTATTATATTATGAATAAGAACAATATCTGGTTTGCTTATGATTTAAATAATGAGAAACAAGTATCTGTTGAATCAGTTGATGTAATATATGATGTTTGGAAGAATGTTAATAGTACTTATTATTTTAAAACAGGTAGAGAAAGAACTGTTGGTTCTGATAATTTTATGGAATATACTGTTTATCGATTCGATGGTCAAGAGTTCTTAAAAGGAGATCGTATTACTACGGTTATTCCTCGTAAATCATTTGTTATGTATGTTACACAAAATGATAAGACATTACATTATATTACTTATTCTAAACAAGAAAAAGCTACTGTTAAGTTAGCATTTACTAGATTAGATCATGATGATTATACGCATCCAGCATTTGATATATATACTGAAAGCGATTATTCAATGGCTTTAAAGGTATATGAAGGTAGAGAATTAAAATATGATTATGATATAGTTACAGTCTTTACTTCTAATTGGGATTTAAATAACGATTATTAATATTTGACTTAACTATAAAAAGATAGTAAAATACTTTTAGATTTCTTAAAGAAAGACGAGTAGTATATCGTGAAGATTTAAAGAGATAAGCTAGTTGGTGGGAATGCTTAATTGGATGATATATGAAGAACAGCTTTCATAGATTTAAGAACGCATTTAATGCGATATAATAAGATTTGAGAGTACCTAGGTAAAGTAAGGTGGCACCGCGCGAAAAGCGTCCTTACAATACTTAGGTCTTTTTTTATTATAAGGAGGAGATAAATATGATAGTTAAACCAAA
>JAFPMR010000271.1 GCA_017411235.1 Bacilli bacterium
AGAAGACATAACATCACTACTTAAAAGAGCATTAACTGATGAAAGAGGATTTGGTAAGGAAAAAGTTAAAATATCAGATGATGATTTACATATCATCGCTGAATTTTCTAATGGAGATGCCAGAACAGCTCTAGCTACTTTAGATATGATTGTAATAAATGGTGAAGTAGATAAAAAAGGTGTTATAAACATTTCTAAAGATACAATAGAAGAATGTTTAACTAAAAAAACACTACTATATGATAAAGATGGAGAAGAACATTATAATATTATTTCAGCTCTTCATAAATCAATGCGTAATTCAGACCCTGATGCTGCAGTATATTGGCTATCTCGTATGTTAGAAGCAGGTGAAGATCCAATCTATCTAGCTAGAAGAATCTGTCGCTTTGCTGCCGAAGATATTGGACTTGCTGATACTAATGCTTTAAATGTTGCTATCAACGTTTATCATGCTTGTCATTTTATTGGAATGCCTGAATGTAATGTTCATTTAACTGAAGCAGTTATCTACATGTCTTTAGCACCTAAATCTAATGCTTGTTATATGGCTTATAACTATGCTGCATCAGATGCTCGTAAGATGTTAGCTGAACCAGTTCCATTAGTAATAAGAAATGCTCCAACAAGATTAATGAAAGACTTAGAATACGGAAAAGGTTACCAGTACGCACATGATACTGAAGATAAACTAACAACTATGGATTGTTTACCAGAAAGTCTATTAGGTAAAAGTTACTATAATCCAACTACTCAAGGTAATGAGTATAAATTTAAAGAAAGATTAGAAGCAATTAAAAAATGGAAAAAAGAACATAAAAGCAATAAATAAATTGCTTTTTTTGTTATAATAAAAGAGGTGATAAATATGGAAAATGCCGGCTTAAAAAAAGGTGTCCTAGAATTAATGGATTATAGTGAAGACTATGTAAAAATCTATAACATCGAAAGAGATAATTTAAAAGATATCTATGGTTATAGAATAAACCAAATAGATCATGTTGGTAGTACAGCCATAATTGGTATTAAGTCAAAACCAATAATTGATATTCTAATTCAAACCGATGATTTAGAAGGCTTTAAAAGGTTTACTGAAGAAGAAGTTGAAGGAGCTACTTACACAGTAAAAAAAGAACCAACTATGGGTGGAGATTATTTAATAAGAAAAGAAGAAGATGGGAAAGTAAAAGCTTTCATCCATGTTTATAAAACAGGAGATATGAATGGTATTACATCCATTATGTTTAGAGATTATCTTAATTCTCATGAAGATGAAAGAAAAAGATATGAAGACTTAAAAATGGAACTATATGAAAAATATAAAGGTGACAGTGATAGACATAACTATACTTATGGTAAAGATGAATATATTAAAGGAGTTATAGCAAAAGCTATTGAAGAGACCAAAAAACCCTAGTTCTATTTCTAGTAATAAACCCTAGGTTTATTTCCTGTAAAAAAATATATGTTTATAATATGATTGAACTGTGAAAGGAGATAATATTTATGAATCAAGAAAAGATTGGAAAATTTATCGCAGAGTGTCGTAAAAATAAAAAGATGACACAATCAGAATTAGCAGAAAAATTAGGAGTAACAGATAAATCAATAGGTAATTGGGAGAATGGTCGTAACATGCCTGATTTATCATTATTTAAACCATTATGTGATGAACTAGGTATCACAATTAATGATTTAATGAGTGGTGAAAAAATAAGTAAAGAAAAATATCAAGAAAAGTTTGAAGAGAACATTGTAAATACAATTGATTACTCTAGTAAAAAGATCAATAAATATAGCAATGTAATTGGCTTAATACTAGTAGTATTTGGTTTATTTATTGCCATGTCAGCAGTTATTATGTTCCCAAGTGAAAGTAGTTGGGGTAGTATATATTCTGTATTTGGTGTAATGCTCTTTACTATTGGTGTTAGTAAACTAACAAGAAAATTAAAAATAGGAATTAGATTACTAATAGTAGCTTTAATAATGTTTGGAAGCTTAGGTATCATTATGGTTTCTGATTATATGAGTGTTAAAGAATTTAACCAAGCTCCAATGGTAAGAATTACAACTACTTACTTAGGTGGAGATAGTGAAGTATTGTACTACGATACACCATTCTACGATGTAATTAAATGTAATGATAAATATAATATAGTAAAAAATAAAAACTATACTCATGAAGAATTATTTGAGTATTGTGAAAACAAATAAAACAGTCTTATGACTGTTTTTATTGTTATAAAAATAGTTTTACTATATAATAAATAACTGTCTAAAAGTTCTACCAAAAGTAGAGTAAAACATGGTAACTGGTAGAGTTTAATACCTTATAATGAAAATGTAAGGAGGATACAATATGACAAATATTGATTATGGTAATTATCTTTATCAATTAAGAAAAGATAATAACTTAACACAAAGATATGTTGCATATGAATTAAACGTAACAGATAAAGCAGTATCTAAATGGGAGACAGGAAAATCAAAACCTGATTTAGAAAAACTAAAATTATTATCAGTACTATATAATGTACCATTAGAAGAATTACTAAATCATCAATGTAAAACAAGTCATCTAAGTATAAGCAAAATAGTATTAACTGGTGGACCTTGTGCTGGTAAGACAACAGCACTAAACTGGATTAGTAATTACTTTTCAAAAAGAGGTTATACAGTATTATTTGTTCCAGAAACAGCAACAGAATTAATAAGTAACGGAGTTGCTCCTTGGACATGTGGAACAAACTATGAATATCAAACGTTCCAAGCAAGATTACAACATGTAAAAGAACAAATCTTTGAAGAAGCAGCTAAAACAATGAAAAGCGATAAAATACTTATAGTATGTGATCGTGGTATGTTAGATAACAAAGCTTATATGAAAGAAGCTGAATTCAAAAGATTACTAAAAGATATGGGAACTAATGAAACCAAAGAAAGAGATTCCTATGATGCAGTATTCCACTTAGTAAGTGCTGCTAAAGGAAAAGAAGAAGTATACACACTTGCTAATAATCAAGCAAGAACCGAAACTGTCGAACAAGCAAGAGCATTAGATGATAAAATCATTGCCGCATGGACAGGACATCCACATTTTAGAATTATTGAT
>JAFPMR010000272.1 GCA_017411235.1 Bacilli bacterium
ATCGAGAAATATATAAATCCACCATAACACTATCTATTGATACTAAACAATATATATTATGTGGGTTACTTAAATTTTTAAAATCTTTTCCATCCATAGTTAATTATCTTTCTTTTTAAAATATATTAGAATCTTTAAAATGAGGACATTTTATTTCATCATTAATAATATCATCTAATTGTTTTGAAGGACATATATCTGTTCTTTTTCCATTATTATAATATATACAAAAATCACATTGAGAGTTCCCTATTTGTAATTCTTGTGGATTAATATAATTAAAATAATCTTGATTATGTTGCATAATACCCCCTTATAACTCCATAAATTCTATAACTCCATAAATTCTTTTTGTGGTGTGGTTTCAAATGAAATCCAATATTCTTTACCATTTGATAACTTAAATTCAAATGGATTTTCATTATATCCATCTGAAATTTGTCCTTCTGTTTCTTTTGCCATTATATTTAATTCTTCTTGTGTTAATGGTTCTTCTGAAAGTATTTCCACATAACCTTTTTCATTATCTTTTAATTTCCAATTCCAACCTTTGATTTTTCTATCTAATTCAATTGGTACTGTTTTCCAAGTTCCATTAGAGATACATTCGTGAAATATTTCATTCATCATAGGATTCATATTTGTATCAGTCATAAATATATCATTTATTTCACTTATTTCTCTATTAGTTAAAAAAATCTCATTATCATCAGTTGAAGTTGTTATTGTATATTTATAATAAGCAATATATCTAAACATAATTTTCTCCTTTTATATCACTCTATAGTATATCATATTTAGATTATTTTTGTAAAGAACAAATTTACTTAATTTTATAACTATATGGAGTATTATAATCTTTACTAAAATAATATGTTGCATTTAATGTAGTTGGATTATATATAACACTCCATTCAGTATCAGGTTTACTTACATCTTCTAATGCAGATTTTACATCATCTTCAGTTGCATTAGGATATTCATAATAATAATTATATAATCTATTATATCTAGCATAAGTACTATCACCATCAGTTTCAGTACCAGATGATTTATAATTACCACCTAAATAATGATTTGTAACAACTTTTGCCTGAGTATATACTGGACCATTTTCATAAAATTCGCATACAACTCCATTTCCACTACTATCTGCCATAGCAAAATGAACAGATGTACCAGCAAAACTATGATAATTTATATTAGATATAAGTTGTTTAGCTTGATTTACGTCTTTAGCATTATTTAATAAATATCTAACTAAAGTAGTAGGTGTAAGATTTGTTTTACCACTAACATTTTGATTAATATTAATATCTTTATCTAACATTAATATTGATATATAAAACCCTTTTTCATTCATACCATCTACTGGACAAAATGATGCTAATGCTCCTTGTTCATTTACTGTTAATGTATTTTTTAATTTATTATAATCTGTCATTCCAATATCTACAGTAGATATAGATGAATAACAACTCTCTTTTTTATATCTCATTATAATAGATGTAGTTTCTCCAGTTAAATCATAATTTCTACCATATATATTAGTTTGACTTGCACCTGAACTACAACTGAACTTCGGATTTATTAGTTCAATATTTCTAAAGCTATAATTAATACTTGTAAGATAATTTTTTATACCATCTGCATTACTAGCACCACCATATTTATGAAAGAAATTCATAAATACACCATTATCAGTATAATCCATAAACCATATTCTATCTTTTGCTATTTCAGTACATTCATTTACTGTTCCTTGTATTTGATTATCTGCACCAACAATATCATAAGATAATACTTTTGATGTATTAAATGGACTACCTAATTTAACAGTTATAGTATATGTATCTGGTTCTATAGAATTAGTATTTGAATATTTTGAAATTGTTACTTTAGATTTATCTATTGTAACATCATTAGCTTTTACTGTAACACTAGTAGGTTTTTGTACCTTACCATCATAAATAAATGATTTTGTATAACTATATGTATAAGTTGGTTGTTTTATTGTATAATTTAAAGTTTTTGATGTATTATAAGGTTTTCCTAATTTTACAGTTAATGTATATTTACCTGGATTAGTTGATTTAGAATTTGAATATTTAGATATAGTAACTTTAGATTTAGCTACTTTTTTTCCATTAACTTTTACAGTAACACTTGTAGGTTTCTGTACTTTTCCATTATAAGCAAATATACTTGTATATTCAAAAGAATATTTATAAGTAGTTTTAGCAGCATTTACTTTCAAAGTAGGAATACTAATAACTAATAAAATAATAAGTAATATTGATATAATTTTATGTTGTTTCATTTTACTCCTCCTTTTCAATTTTAAATAATGGTTCAGTCCATTGATTATCTTCTTTTATCCAAAGATAATAATAAAATTCATCTTCAGTTACTTTTGTTTTATCAATTGATACAGGTTCTATTAACCAATCTTCATCTATCATAGCCTTAATAATATAATCAATATCAAAAGTACCATCTGGTTTTACTTGTACTTTACAATTTGTAGCACACCAATTACCATATTCATTATATAATTCATCACAATAATAATCTCTTGCATATACTAATCTTTCCATAATATTCACTCCATTTTAAAAAGAGCCATTAAAAATAATGACTCTAAATTGTTCCTAAATATAACTTATTTTCTTTTAATTCCATTAAAGTCTTTTTTTGAGCATTTGTTATAGGAATTGTATCTGATTTTTGAATAAACTCATTCCAAACAGAAATACAACCTGATATATTACATAACCATACCATAAAATCAAAATAATACTCTCTTGGACACATTTCATTTAATTTATCTCTTGAAATTCTTAATTTTTCACAGCATACTGCAATAAGTTTTTCTTGATGTGATGGTACAGCATATTCAATATGACCGTCTGGAAATATAATAACTTCTAAATAATTAACATAATGTTTTTTATGCTGTTCCATATCAAAATTAGAATATATATCATACATAATTATTTACCTATAAATGTCTTTTAGCTTCATCTAATGAATTAAATGAAGATGATACACTATGTTCATCTACTATAAAGAAAAATTCTCCATCTGGAAAACCTGCTTGTATAATAGCTTTATTATCTTTATTTGGAAATACCATAGTATCTATAATATATATATCCGATTCGGGATATATATGTCTAAATCGAGTTTCTCTTTGCTTACAAATATCCTTAATATCTTCCATATGCAATCACTCCTTTTTTAATCTTTCTTGAATTTGATTTATTTGTTCTTCAGTTAATATATCTTCTATTTCAGATAATTTAATTATATTCTTACCTAAAAGAATTTTATATCCATTCTTTTGTGTAGGTCGTTCTAATAATTGACCTCTATTATATAAGGTTTGAAAATAACTATATGCCATTTTCCATTCTTTTGAATGTTTTATATTATCAACAGTTGTTTCAGCTTCAATTAATTTAGGAGTTACTTCCTGCATATAATCATAATATTTTTTGAAAGTATTATTTAATTCCATTATGATAATCTCCTTTTATAATAAGTTTTAATAAATAAAGCAAGAAAACACCTATGCTTTAGCATTGTGAGCAGTTCATACATTTATGCTGTTTAATTTCTTCAATAGTCATAATATCCTTTTTACCACATTTATTACAAGTGCAGTAAAAATTTCCTATATTGTTATAAATATAAGCTGGGTTATTTATACTAACATCATTTAATATATATGGAAATGGATGTTTGAGTGAATTATGTCTAAATGATGGCATAGCTGTATTAACTATATATCCAGTTTCAAACTGTATTGTAGCCATTTTATCAGATTTATAGTCAATTATTGTCATCTTTATTCCATTATTATTATATTTTGTATAATTTATCCATTTATTATATGCTTTTTGTTTATTTACATTTACATATTTATTTGGATTTTTAATTTTACCTTGTATAAAACTTCTATAAGTTTTATTAGTGACAATTACACCATCTTCAAACTGCACATCAATATCTACACAACTTCTATATGCAATAATACACATTTTTTGTCCACTATTATTTGTTATAGTTTTACCAAGTCTATTTATAACTGTATCAAATACAAAAAGTTTATTTGGATTTTTAACCCTACCTTGCATAAAGCTACTATATTGAACATTATTAACTACAGTTCCATCTTCAAATTTTACTGTAATATTATTACATCTTATCCAATCAATAATAGTCATTATCTGACCATTAGATGCTTTTATTGATTCACCAATATGACTATTTTTATTTTTACTAATAGTAGTATCTATATTAGGATGTTTTATTTTACCCTTTATAAAATTACCATAAGATTTATGTCTAACAATTACACCATCTTCAAATTGAATGTCAATATCCTTACAATTTCTATATGTAATAATAGTCATTAAAAGTCCATTATTAGCAACATTAGTTTCATCTATTTTAGATTTTATTTTTTGTTGAGGTGCTAGTACAATATTATTTGGATTTTTTACATATCCATTCTTGAAAT
>JAFPMR010000273.1 GCA_017411235.1 Bacilli bacterium
ATTCCATTTGTTGTAAAAGCTATTGAAGAATTAATATTACAAGCTAATGTAAAAGTAGAAGTAAAAAACTATTATACTGTTAAATATAATTATAGAAGAAGTATGGCATTAAGAGAAAACGAATTAGAGGATAATGGTTATACACTTGGCGAGTGTACAATTTATTATAATGGAACTGAGACTGAAGAAAATAAATATTATAACTGTAGTGAGGATGTAACATATACTGATCCTAAGAAATATACATATGGCGAAAGAATTGAAGTAATGAAATTCCCAGTAAGTTGGGTTTATACAGAAGGTTGTGTACAACATCAACCAAGAGGTAATAGTTATTATTATGTTTGTCCGGCTGATACTTTCCAAATAGTAAATGGATATGCTGATGAATGGTGGAATTTCTGGCCATCTGAATATTATAATCATGGTAGTTTGATAGAATCTTTAGCAAGATCTGAATATGAGACTCTTGAAATTAAAGATGAGAATGGGAATTTAATAGATTATGAAGATTTCTATGGTTTATTAGGTGGTTATACGTTAAATATGCCTTCAAGAAACTTATCATTAGAAGTTCCTGGTAAATAAAAACAAGCCTTATGGTTTGTTTTTTTATGGTATAATGAATATGATAGGAAGTATAGATATGATATATAATGCTTTATTATTAATTGCTAGTATACTTATATATTTTAGTTTTGGTATTAAACCATTTCTTTTTATTGTGTTTAGTACTTTAAGTACATATATAGTAGGTAGATTTGTTAAAGGAAGAAAATGGTTATTAATAATAAGTATTATAGTTAATGTATTAATACTTGGATACTTTAAATTCTTTATTGATTATTGGAATGGATTAAAACTAATAGTACCATTAGGTATTAGTTATTATACATTGCAAGTTATTAGTTATTTAGTAGATGTTTATAAAGGTAAGTATAAGTATGAGAGTAATTTATTATATTTAGCTTTATTTGTTACTTATATACCTCATTTATATATAGGACCTATAAGTAGATATGAAGATGTTAAGAAGGAACTTGTAAGAAAAAAATCTTTTGATTGGAATCGAGTATATGAAGGATTACAAAGAATAGTATGGGGTTTATTTAAGAAGTTAATTATAGCTGCAAGAATTAGTATTCTTATTAGTAATGTTACTAGTAATGAAATGACAGGTATTATTATCTTTGTTTGTTGTTTACTATATAGTATAGAATTATATAGTGATTTTAGTGGTGGAATAGATATTGTTTTAGGTATTAGTAAGATACTTGATATTAAATTAGTAGAGAACTTTGATAGTCCATATCTAGCTGAGAACATGAAAGAGTTCTGGGGTAGATGGCATATTAGTTTAGGTAGTTGGTTAAAGGATTATGTATATATTCCTTTAGGTGGTAATAGAAAAGGCAAGTTTAGACAATGTTTAAATGTAATTATTACTTTCTTAGTTAGTGGAATATGGCATGGTTTAAATTATATTGTTTGGGGTTTAATTAATGGTATTTTAGTAGTACTAGGTAATAAGTATAATTGTAAATATAAATGGGTTAATAGAGCTATAAACTTTGTTATAGTGTCTTTGTTATGGATTTTCTTTATCTATCAAGATAATCTAACTAGTTTAGTTATGTTTACAAAGATCTTTGATAATTTTAAATTACCATTACTTTCATTAGGTTTAAATAGATGGGATTTAGTTATATTAGGTATTAGTACTTTAATATTAGTTATTTATGATGTTAATAAAGATAAGATTCTTAAGATGGGTAAAAAGTTAAAGGTTGAACTTAAAACAGTATTATTATGCTTAAGTATTATTATCGTTATTGTATTTGGTATTTATGGAATTGGCTTTGAAGTAACTGATTTCATTTATAGTAAGTTTTAGGTGATAGTATGAAGAAAGTTAGAGTAGTAATTATTATTTTAATATTTATTGGTATTTTCTATTTTCTTAATATCTTAATGATGCCTAAGTACCAAGAGACTTTAGTTGAAGGTAGTTTTACTAGTGAATATTATAAAAGTCCTAAGAACCATGAAGTTATATTCATTGGTGATTGTGAAGTATATGCTAATTTTAATCCAATGGTTTTATATGAAGAATATGGTATTTCATCTTGGGTTAGAGGTAATAGTCAACAATTAATATGGCAATCATATTATGTTTTAGAGGAAACATTAAAATATGAAATACCAAAAGCAGTAGTGTTAAATGTTAATAGTTTAAGATATGATAAGTCTAGCGATAAAAGAAATGAAGCTTATAACAGACTTTTAATTGATCGAATGAGATGGTCTGATACAAAAGTTAGATTAATTAAAGAGAGTATGTTAGATGAAGAAACATTTATATCTTATGTATTTCCAATATTAAGATATCATTCTAGATATGATGAATTAAGTAAAGAAGATATTAAATATTTATTTAAAAGAAAAGATGTTACATATAATGGTTTCTTAATTAATAAAGAAATTAAAGGAGTAGAGAATCTTCCTACTAAGAGAAAACTAAATAATTATGAATTTGATAAAGAAAACATGGAATGGTTAAATAAGATATTAGAGTTATGTAAAAAGAATAATATTAAACTAATCTTAGTTAAAGCTCCTTC
>JAFPMR010000002.1 GCA_017411235.1 Bacilli bacterium
GAAAAGAAATGTAATACCATTGTTGTTTTAAAGTTGGATAGACTTACCCGTTCAGTTTATGATTTAGAAGGTATAATGAATTTTTTAGAAGAAAATGATGCTTATTTGGATTGTGCCAATGAAGAAATTAATACTACTAATTCAAGTGGTAAATTAGTTGCTAGAATGCTTACAACTGTATCACAAAATGAAATTGAAAGAACAAGTGAAAGAACTATTATTGGCTTAGAGGGTGCTATTAAACAAGGACATATTCCTGCTCGTGCTCCACTTGGTTATAAACATATAGATAAAAAATTAGTACCTGATCCACTAACGAAAGATATAGTTATAAGAATATATAATTTATATTTTAACGGACTTACTTATAATACTATTGCTAAATTATTTAATAAAGAAAAAGTATTAGATAAAACCAATTGGAAAGATACAAGTATATTAAAGATTATTACTAATGTTATTTATAAAGGAGATTATATACAAGGTAAAACCACTAGAAATCCAAGATACTTTCCTGATGTTGTTGAACCTATTGTATCAAAAGAATTATGGGATAGTTGCCAAGTTCAAAAGAAAAAGAATCAAAGAAATTATATGAGAAGTCAAACTTATATCTTCTTACAAAAATTAAAATGTCCTAAATGTGGAAGAATACTTGCTGGTGGTGCTTCTCATAAGATAAAAGCTGATAAATGGTATTACTATTATAGATGTGAAAAATGTCGTAGTAATATTAGAGAACATGAAATTGAAGATTCTATTAAAGAATTATTATCAGATATATTTGAATATGATTCAGTCGTTAATGATTTTTTCTTACCAGTATTACAAAATAAAATACATAATCCAAAAGAAGATTTTGAAAAAGAAATAACTAATCTTAATAATAAAAAGATTAGAATTAGAAAAGCATATATTGATGAATTATTTACTGAAGAAGAATATAAAGAAGAAACAAATATTATAGAAAACAAGATTAAAGATTTACAAAAAAAGATATTAGAAAATGAACAAGTTAGTAAACTAAACCTATCTGTTGATGATATTTTAGTTAAAAGAGATATGGACTTTATCAATTCTATCAAACTACCAATTTTATATAATGCTTTTGTTGATAGTTGGGATGGTTTAGAACGAGAAGAAAAAGCCGAAATAGTTATGAAGTATATTGATGATATAGAATTAGAATTAGTAAATAATAAATACAAAGTTAAACTAACTAATTTTAGATCTACTTTCTATAAAGATTTTAAATCATTATTTGATAAAGGTTATATTGATTGGAAAAGAAAAATAGTACATTCATTTAATGGATTTTATGTAGATGGTAAAGTTCGTTATAGTGAATACTTACCTGCTAAAGAAGTATATAGACATTTAATGAGATTAAATGAATGTTATGAAGTGAATTTTTATAAAGGTTATCTTCAAAAGAAAACCGAAGAATTAAAAATGCTACCACTTCATAAAGGAGATGTCGTTGTAAGAATATTCCCTACTGAAAAAGATGATGACTCAAAAGAAATATTAGGAATGGGAATGTTCGTAACGAAAGACTCTCCTAACGATATTAAGGTAGACATTCCAGACTTATTTGAATGTATACCTGATATCGAAGATTAATTTATAAACGTGGCACGTTTTGTTTACGATAGTAAATGAAAGTGGCGATAGTGTTAAATTAATACGGTTTCTAAGGTGGTTAACCTTAGCTTCCATATCTTGTCTCTGACAAGATATATAGGAAGTTATGAATAATGACAAAGCCACTTTCGTGCCATTTCAATATTCATAATTTAAGGAGGTGTAAAAGTATGGAATTATCTTATTCATTTCATTTAGGTA
>JAFPMR010000003.1 GCA_017411235.1 Bacilli bacterium
ACCACAAATCTTAGCTGTGATAGTGTATCGGTATCGCGAAATACCACAGTGAAAACTTATACAGCAACCTTCAGCAATTCTGGAATATCAGACATAACAGTAACTGAAATCGGATATGTTTCAAGAATTATTTATACGTATAGTAACTGGGATTATATCTATGATGACTTCCTAATGGATAGAACAGTCTTAGATACACCAGTAACTATTCCAGCGGGCGAATCCAGAACCATAACATATACATTATCATTTTAGGAGGTATATATGCCAGAATTATCAACAATATTTACCAATATAGCTAATTCAATAAGAAACAAAGCCGGAATAACAAATACTATGCTTCCTTCCGAGATGCCAAATTACATTGATAATATAGAGATACCAGAGCCAACTAAGGCGAATATGGTTGTTATGGATCAGGGTGGATATGTAACTTTATCAAGCAACATCACATGTTCAATATCTGAAACAGAATAGGAGGTTCCCATAAATGCCAAATCAAACAACAAACTATAATTTAACAAAACCTCTAGAAACAGAACGCTATGATGTTCAGGTATTTAACAATAATGCAGACATCATAGATGTGCAAATGAAAAGCAATGCTGACGGTATAGCAAATGTAAATTCAAGATTAGACAATCTCAACAACTGGACTACCGTAGAATTCACCTTAGCTGATTTCACGTATGATGAAAATAGTGGGATTACATATTTAAGAACAGAAGCTCCTAGTGGATATGAAATAGCTGAGATTAAAGGGTATTTCACTGTAAGTAAAAGAGAATCCGACAGTTCAACGACTAGTACAGTTATTGATATAACAACACCTGAATATTCATCAGAAATGGATGGTACACTATGTAGCGCTAGTCATTCAACTAGTACTAAAGGATTTTCAGCAGTCCTCAGTGCCGATATTAATGTAGACCTATTATATTGTCAATCTGCATTAGCATATGCCACATCATCTACTAGCTTTAGTCCAATTAGCTCCCCAACATTGACTAATAGTGCTACCCGTGGAAGATTGCTAAATCAATCGAAATTTGAAACCACAAGCTTTACGTTAAAAACCAACGTTCCAAACTCTAACCTATTATATTTCTTTGGTAAACTACAGTATAGATTAGTACCATCAACATAAGTGAGGTGAAATCATGATATCCTTATCAGAAGTAGAACAGCAATTAATTTATATTCTTGAAGGGTCTTCCGAAGGTGCTACACACGCGGACCTAAAAGCATATACTCACCAAGAACTAGCACAGTATACACATGCTGAATTATCTGCCGGCGGTGGAGAGATGGTTCAACCTATAACCAGAATAGGATACATGATTAGTCTCCTAAATGGTGGTTCTACAGACCCAGAGTATTTATCAAGAATAGAAATGTACCTCTCTTATATTTATCATAAAATCATTGGAGAGGAATACCCAACAATAACACACTGTCCTCAACCTCAATCCAGAACAGAGATAATTTTATACTGTATTCTCTATGATATAGAATTAGAAACAATGGGTATAGATAGTACAAAACCATTATCAAGAATTGAGGATTTACTTATACGATGGAAGGAGTCATTCAATGAGTAGTATATTAGAAGATGTTGCTAGTCAGTTAGGATATGACTCTACTAGTGATATAGATGCACCATTATTGAAAGACATGATTATCCATGTTAATATGGCGATAAACAACCTACATCAGATGGGTGTAGGTCCAACCGAAGGTTTTGAAATTACAGGTACGACTGAAACCTGGGAAGATTTCTTAGGAGAAAACCATGCCTTATTAAACAGAGTTAAAGTTTATATTTACTTAAAAATAAGGGTAACTTGGGACACCCCTACAGGAACCGTCTTGCAAGCTTTGAAAGAGGAAATCAAAGAGCAAGAATGGCGTATAGTTGAAGAGGCAGATACTAATAACAACATATTTTCCTCTTAAAAGGAGCTGATAAACCATGAGACTGTCAAATACTGCAGTCC
>JAFPMR010000274.1 GCA_017411235.1 Bacilli bacterium
AAGGTTTAAAGATTGCTTTAGATAATATTGATGAAGTAATTAAGTTAATTAGAGCAGCTAAAACTGATGTTGAAGCTAAAACTAATTTGATGGAAAGATTCGGATTAGATGATGTTCAATCTCAAGCTATTCTAGAAATGAGATTACGTAGATTAACAGGATTAGCTAGAGAAGATGTTGAAAATCATTTAGATGAATTACATAAGTTAATAGATGAATTAAGATCAATCTTAGCAAGTGAAGAAAAAGTTCTTAATATTATTAAGGAAGAAATGACTGAGATTAAGAATAGATTTGCTGATGAAAGACGTACACATATTGATATGACAGCAATCGATTATATTGAAGATGAGTCATTAATTCCAAATGAAGATGTTATGATAGCATTAACTCATAATGGATATATTAAGAGAACTACATCTGATACATTCAAGGCTCAAAACCGTGGTGGTGTAGGTATTAAGGGTATGGCAACTAACGAAGAAGATTTCGTTGAACATATGATTAATATTGAAACTCATGATGATGTATTATTCTTTACTAATAAAGGTAAGGTATATAGATTAAGAGGTTATGAAATTCCTGAATTTAGTAGACAATCTAAGGGATTACCAGTTGTTAACTTGATTCAAGTAGAGAAGGAAGAAAAGGTTAATTCTATTATTAAGATTAACCGTGATAAAGTCGATGAGATTAGTAATCTATTATTTGTTACTAAGTCAGGACTTGTTAAACGTACTGCTTTAGAGGAATTTAAGAATATTCGTCAATCTGGTAAGATTTGTATTACTTTGAAGGAAGACGATGAATTAATAGCTGTTATGAAGACTTCTGGAGATGATTTAGTTCTTCTAGGATCAAGTAATGGTAGAATGTGTAAGTTTAATGAAAATGAAGTACGTGTTATGGGTAGAACAGCATCTGGTGTTAAGGGTATTGAACTTGATGATGCTTCTTGTATCGGAGCTGCAATTGCTACTGAAGAAGACACAGTATTAATCGTTACTAAGAAAGGTTACGGTAAGCAAACTAAGGTTAGCGAATATCGTGAAACTAAACGTGGTAGCAAGGGTGTTAAGGCACTTAGTGTTACTGATAAGAACGGTTATATAGCTTCATTTAGAATTGTTAGACCAGATACTGATTTAGTTATTATTACTGATGGTGGCATGGTAATGCGTATGCCATTAGGTCAAATCAATGTATTAGGTCGTGTAACTCAAGGAGTTAGATTGATTAATCTTAAGGATGAAAGCCAAGTTGCTTCAATTAGTTTAGTTGATAAGGAAAAAGAGGAAGAAGAACTTCCTGTTGAAGATGAAGTTATCAACAACGAAGAAATAGATAATCAACAGAGTGTTGATTTGGGAAATAATCAAATTGAAGAAAATGCCGAAGATATGCCTCAAGAAGAAGATAGTGAAGCTGTTATAGATGACTTGGATATGGACTTAGATGAAGAAAAATCTGAGTTTGACGAAGATGAAATCTAGTTTTGGAAAATAATTTAAAGATAATGTTATCCACATGGCATTATCTTTTTTATTTGTATAAAATATTTCCCGGGAAATAATTTCGTTGTTTTTTTTGTTTAGTTATCAACAATGGATTTTCAATGTTTCACGTGGAACATTATATATATTCTTATTTTTTTAGTGTTTTGAAATTGTAATCGAGTATTTATTAGATGGATTATTTATCATCTCAAAGCTTATTTTGATTTATTATTATTTTTTATTATTAATTGCTTATTGATCATTGATGTTCCACGTGAAACATATGAAACTGTTTAAATGAATGTTCCACGTGAAACATATAGTGTATGAAGAATCCAATGTTCCACGTGGAACATATATTTATATATTTATTAAATCTTGACAATGTTCCACGTGGAACATTAACTTTAGTTTGCTTTTTTTATAAAGTTTTGTTATATTATGTTCGTGCAACAGATATATTGTAACCTGGTCAGGACCGGAAGGTAGCAGCCACATCAATCCCTAGCTGTGTGCACTTTTTTTATGGTGATATTATGAAATTAAATGAAGATGTTTTAAATAAGTTATATGATTATGCGGTTGATTCTTTTAATGAACAAGAGATTCCTGTTTCTGCAGCTATATTTGATTCTAAATCAAATGATCTGATTGCTATTGCGGGAAATAATAGACAAGGAGAGCATAATGTTCTTGGCCATGCAGAAATTAACTGTATTTTAGAAGCAGAGTCTAAGATCAATGATTGGCGTTTAGATGGATATTACATGATTGTTACATTAGAACCTTGTGATATGTGTTCTATGGTTATTAGAGAAGCAAGATTAGATAAAGTATTCTATTTTTTGCCTAATAAGACGTCTTCTGAAATGCAAATCTTGTCTAATAAATTCTTGATAGAAGGTTATGAACAAGATAAGGAAAAATTTAATAAGTTATTAACAACTTTTTTTGATAATATGAGGTGAAAACCTCTTTTTTTATGGTATAATAATCAGTGGGAGGTTTTCGTATGAGTTATAAGGTTTTATACAGGAAATATAGACCTGATTCTTTTGATAATGTAGTAGGACAAGATTATACAGTTAAGATGCTTAAGAATGCCATTAATACTGGCAAACATTCTCATGCTTATATTTTTACTGGACCTCGTGGTACTGGTAAAACTAGTAGCGCAAAGATCTTTGCTAAAGCTTTGAATTGCGAAAATCCAGTAGATGGAAATCCTTGTGGTAAGTGTGAAGCTTGTCTAAGTTTTAATGAAAACCCAGATATTATTGAAATTGATGCTGCTTCTAATAATGGAGTAGACGAAATTAGGGAACTTATCAACAACGTTAAATTGGTTCCATCTAATTCTAAGTACAAGGTATATATTATCGATGAGGTTCACATGTTAACTACAAGTGCTTTTAATGCTTTATTGTTAACTTTAGAAGAACCACCTGCTCATGTAGTCTTTATTTTGGCTACAACAGATATTCAGAATGTACCAATTACAATTTTATCTAGATGTCAAAGGTTTGATTTTAAACCTGTTAGCATGGATGCGATGGTTGATCGCTTAAAATATGTATGTAAGCAAGAAAAAATTAAGATAGATGACGATGCCATTAATGAAATTGCTTTGATTTCTGCAGGTGGTATGAGAGATGCTTTAGGTATGTTAGATCAGTTATCTAGTGATGATTCTAAGATTACTCTTGATCGTGTTTCTTCTTATTTTGGTAGTGTTTCTGTTAAAAGAGTAGATGAGTTACTTGATGCTTTGGGAAATAATAATGTTCAGTTATTATTAGAAATAATCCAGGATATTAGTAATTCGGGAAATAATTATGCTGTTTTTGTTAAGAAACTTATTGAAGAACTAAGAAAATATGCTATTGATATTAAGCTGGGAAATAAAGATTATGGTTTATACTTTGAAGATATTTATTCTCTAATTTTTGATTTAAATGAATGCTTGGGAAATATTAATATTAATGTTGACCCTTATTCTTTAATAGAGATAGTTCTTCTTAAGTATGTTTCGGGAAATAAAGTAAGTAAGCCTCAGACAGTCACTGAGATTGCTCCTAAAACTGAAACTATAATAGAAGATAAAAGCCCAGAAGTTAGCCCGGGAAATAATATAGTTGAAGAAGAAAAAGCACCTGAGATAGTTGAAGAACCACCTAAGAAAAAGGGCAGACCTAAAAAAGAAGAAGTTATCAACAAAGCAGCGTTTGATATTAGTGTTAGAATCAATAATTGTTTTGTAGATTGCTCAAGACCTAAGAAAAAGGAAGTGTCTGATTCTTGGATAAACTTCCAAAATTTCTTAATGGGTCATGATCGTAGCCTTATTTCTTTATTAGCTGATACTACTATATTGGCTGCTTCCGATAAATATGTATTGATTCAAAATAATAGTGATTCTACTAATGCTTTGATTAATGAATCTATTAATAATATTGAAAAATATTATGAAGAATTCTCGGGAAATAAAGTTAGATTTGCTGCTTTAGATTCTGCCTTATGGAAGGAAGAATCTACCAAGTTTATTAATAATAAAGGCAAAGTTAAGTATGAATATATTGAAGAAGATAATTCTGATAATATAGATAATCAACAAAGTGTTGATAAAAAAGATGGTATTGAGGATGTAGCAAAGGAAATCTTTGGTACATTTGAAGTAGAATAGAAAGAAGGATTTATTTATGAATATGCAAGCTTTAATGCAACAAGCTCAAAGAATGCAAAAAGATATTATGAAAAAGAAAGATGAGGTAAATAAAAAGGAATTTACTGGTACATCTGAATTAGTTGATGTAGTTTTTACTGGAGATAAAAGAATGGTTTCAGTAAATATTAAACAAGATATTGATAACGATGATAAGGAAATAATTGAAGATATGTTAGTTATTGCTGTTAATGATGCTATGACTAAAATTGATAAGGAAACTGAAGCAGCTTTAGGTGCTTATGGTAACCAATTAGGTGGATTGTTCTAATAATGGGATATCCTAGTGTTTTAGAAGATTTAATTAATTATTTTCGTAAGTTACCAGGAATTGGTGAAAAAAGTGCAGAAAGAATGGCTCTTTCTTTACTTGAGTTAAATAAGGAAGATGTTGAAGGTTTCGCAGCTTCTATGATCGATTCTAAGAATAATTTACATCCTTGTCCTATTTGTGGACATATTACTGATCAAGAAGAATGTTCTATTTGTTCTGATGAGAAACGTAATAAGAATGTAATATGTATTTTAGAGGATTATAAGAGTGTTTTTGCTTTTGAGAAGGCTGGAAACTATAACGGAGTATATCATGTCTTAAATGGCTTAATTTCACCTATAGATGATGTTAATCCTGAGGATATTAATATTTCTTCTTTAGTAGATAGAGTTAATAGTTTAGAAAAACCTGAATTAATAATTGCTTTGAAATCTACTATTGAAGGAGAGACAACTACTTTATATATCAAAAAGATATTTGAAGGTAAGGATGTTGAAATATCTAGATTATCTTATGGTATTCCTATGGGAGCTGAAATAGATTATCTAGATGAAATTACTTTGGATAGAGCGTTATCAGATCGTAAGAAGATATCTTAGTTATTTAGGGGTGTTTTATGGATAATAATGCAGATATTTTTAATAATCTACTTACAAGATTTCATGAGAATAAGTTAGCTCATGCTTTTTTGCTTGAATCTAATGATACTGAGAAATGTTATTTAGATGTTTTAGAATTTGTTAAAAATATTTGCAAAGAATCTGTTTCTGATGAAGTAGACATTGATAGTTTAGTTGATAATAATAATTTACCTAGTTTAATTACTATTGAACCTGATGGTCAGTTTATCAAGAAAGAACAAATACTTGATATGATGGAAAGGTTTAGTACAAAACCTGTTTATACTGCTAATAATATTTATATTATTCGAAATGCTGAAAGGTTTAATGGTAGTAGCGCTAATACTTTATTAAAGTTCTTAGAAGAACCAGAGGATAATATAATAGGTATATTTATTACTAATAATAAAGAAACTGTTATAAATACTATAAGAAGTAGATGTCAGATTTTTTCTGTATATTATGATTTAGATATTAATAGTAAGTTAGATGATGATGTCTTGACTGATGTTAAGCTATATTTGAATAATATATATAGAAATAAAGAAGATTTAGTATATAATAGGACTCATATGAGCAAGTTATATGCTGAAAGAATCGATTGGGAAATATTTTTTAGAACTATGTTATACTATTTAAAGGATTGCATTGTTTCTGAAAGAAAAGATAAAATTGAACTAGTTAAAAGTATTTCCCAAGATAATTTAGTAAGAATTATTGCTTATATTGAAGAGATTATTAAATATATTAAGAGTAATTGTAATATGGATTTAGTATTAGATAAATTCGTAATAGAAATGAGGCGTTATTATGAGTAATGTATACGGTATTACTTTAAAAAACGAAGGAAAGATATATTATTTCAATGGTGAAGATCTTGAAATAGAAAAAATGACTTATGTAGTAGTTGAAACTGAAAAAGGTATTCAATACGGAAAAGTTATGTATAAAGCAGAAGATGGCAAGATTAATATACCTGTTGAAGATATGAAGAAGGTAGTTAGAGTAGCTACTGATAAGGATAGAGATAATTATCTTAAGAATCTAAAAGATGCAGAAAAATGCCTTGTTGAAGCTCGTAAAATAGTTGAAGAACTAGAGTTAGATATGAATGTATTAGATGCTAATTACACTTTGGATAAGAAGCAATTGCTATTTAATTTCATAGCTGATGAAAGAGTAGATTTTAGAGAATTAGCAAAAAGATTAGCTGGTCTTTATAAAACTAGAATTGAATTAAGACAAATAGGTGCAAGAGATAAAGCACGTAATATATGTGGTATTGGTCAATGTGGAAGACCTTTATGTTGTTCTTCATTCTTAAATCATATTGATTCAGTTACTATGAATATGGCTAAGAATCAAAACATTGCTTTAAATCCATCTAAGATTAATGGTCAATGTGGAAGATTATTATGCTGTTTAACATATGAAGATGAAGAATATGCTAGATGTCAACAAGGTATGCCTAGTGTGGGTC
Source organism: Bacilli bacterium (assembly GCA_017411235.1). The sequence continues at coordinate 6,593 of JAFPMR010000274.1, forward strand.
AAACTGTTAAAACAGACTTCGGTCAAGGTAAGGTAGTATCTGTAGATATCTTAAAGAGAAAGTATAAAGTTGATATTGATGGTAATATTAAGGAGATTGAGTTAGGAGATGTCAAAGGTTCTAAATGATTTATTTGACTATGGACTTTATATTTATCAAGATGGTGATAAATTTAAGTTCTCGTTAGATTCAATATTACTAGCTGAATTTGTTGAAGTTGGGTCTACTATAAATCAAATAGTAGATTTTTGCAGTGGTAATGGACCTGTTCCAATGATTCTTTCTACTAGGTGTGATGCTAATATTACAGGTATAGAAATACAAGAAAATATCTATAATTTAGGTAAAGAAAGTATTGAATATAATAAGTTGGGAAATAAAATAAAACTGATTAATGATAATCTAACTAACGTAAAAAAGTATTTCCCAGATGAAAGTGTAGATGTAGTTACTTGTAATCCACCTTATTTTAAATACTTGGGAAATAACTCTTTAGTTAATGAAGATAAGGAAAAAGCTATTGCTAGACATGAAATTACAATGGACTTAGATAGCATGATTAAATCTGCTAAGTATGTTTTAAAGAATAAAGGTAGTTTCTATTTAGTACATAGGTGTGATCGTTTAGAAGAAATAATTAATACTCTTTCTTCTAATGGATTCAATGTAAAGAAACTACAATTTGTTTATTCAAATATAAATAAAGAAGCTATAATGGTTTTAATTAAAGCAATCAAGAATGGAAATAGTGGTAGTTTAAAGATTATGCCACCAATTGACATTTCTGATTTAAAGAGTTATAAAGGTATCTTTGAAAGGGGAGATGGCCATGAAGATGATAGTAGGTCTAGGTAATCCAGGTAAGGATTATCAAAATACTCGACACAATGTTGGTTTTATGGTGTTAGATTATTTCCCGGGAAATAATTCTTGGAAAGAAAAGTTTAATGCTATGTATACTACAGAAGTTATTAATGGAGAGAAAGTATTATTTGTTAAACCTCTTACTTACATGAATTTATCAGGCAATGCTGTTGTTGAGTTTGTTAACTATTATGATATTGAACTAGAAGATATTCTAGTTATTCATGATGATTTAGATTTACCTTTTGGGAAATATAAAATTAAAGTTAATAGTAGTGCTGGCGGACATAATGGTATTAAATCAATTATTAGTTCACTAGGTTCTCAAGATTTTGCTAGACTTAAGATTGGTATTTCCCATGATAGAAGTATTGATACTAAGGATTATGTTTTAGGTAAATTTAGTAAAGAAGATAGAGAGTTATTTGAAGGTATGTTACCTACATTTAAAAAGATATTAAATTGTTTTATTAAAGATGGAATTGATAGAACAATGAATATTTATAATACAAAGGATAAGTAATTATGGATTTTCTTAATGAATATTTTAAGTATGAAAACGGATTAACTATTACTGGTTTAACAAGAGAGTTAAACGTTTTTTACGTGCTTAATTTATTTAATAAGGAAAGTAAAAACGTTTTAGTATTAGCTAATACTTTATATGAAGCTAATTTGTTTTATGATAATTTAAGAACTTATACTGATGATGTATGTTTATTTCCCATGGATGATTTCTTAACTAGTGTAGCAGTTGCTATAAGTCCAGATTTAAAGATTAAGAGATTAGAAACTCTAGAAAGAATTAGAACGGGAAATAAATGTATAGTAGTAACTAACTTAATGGGTTACTTAAGATTCTTGCCTGATATGAAGAATACTAGCAATCTAGAATTTAGTTTAGATAAAAAGACTAGTATTAAAAGAGATGATATCTTAGAACTATTAGATAAGTATGGTTATATTAGAGAGAGTGTTGTTACTACTACTGGAGAATATGCTGTACGTGGTTATATCATAGATTTATTTATTATAGATGAAGAACATCCAATTAGAATTGAATTCTTTGGTGATGATGTAGATTCAATTAGATATTTTGATGAGAATACTCAGTTATCTATTAAGGAAATAGATAGTATTAAGATTAAACCTTATACTGAAGTGGTTAGTGATTCAAATAGTTCTTTATGTGATTATATGAATGATCCATGGGTATTAATGGTTAATAGAGATCAAATAGAAGTATCATATGCTAAGTTAGTTGATGATATTAATGAATACAATGAAAGTACTGAATCTAATAAGAAGCATATGTATGCTTGGGAAGATATTAGTTATAGTCATGTATTGTATTTAAATAATGTTAATGATAACGATTATGGTAAGGTCTTAAGTTTTAAGTCACAAGAGATAGAAAACTTTAATAGTAACTTTGAATTATTAGGTAAGTATTGTAGTAAACAACTTTTGGGAAATAAAACAGTTATACTTTGTTTAAGTAAGGAAAATCAATTAAAGAGTTTAGTTCCTTTCTTAGAAAGTTATCATGTTGTTAAGAATGGTAAAATTATTTCCCGGGAAATAAATATTTTATATAAGAAGATTAATAATGGGTTTGTATTTGATCAATATGTTGTTATTGCAGAGAACGATATTGAAAGAACTAAGAATGCAACTATTAATTATAAAACAAGTTATCGTATAGGCAAGAAGATAAAAGACTTTGGTCAGTTAAGTACTGGAGATTATGTTGTACATAGTCAACACGGTGTTGGTATTTATAATGGTGTTATTACTTTAACTAAGAATGGTTTAAAGAAAGATTATCTTCAAATTAATTATGCGGGAAATGATAAAGTATATATTCCAGTTGAAAAGATTAGTACAATATTTAAGTATGCTGGTAAGGAAGGTAGTATTCCTAGATTAGATAAGTTAAATAGTACTAGTTGGGTTAAGAAGAAAAGAGAACTTAGAAATAAGATTAAAGATATATCTGCTGAGTTGATTAAGTTATATGCAGCTAGATCTAATATTAAATCAACTCCATTTAAGTCATATGCAGAAGAAGCTGTATTTGGTTCTGAATTCATTTATGATGAAACAGTTGATCAATTAAAAGCTATTGAAGATATTGATAAAGATTTAAGTTCTGAAGTACCAATGGATAGATTACTATGTGGAGATGTTGGATTTGGTAAGACGGAAGTTGCATTTAGAGCAATGTTTAAAACAATTGTTAATAATAAGCAAGTGTTCTATTTATGTCCTACAACTATTCTTTCTAAGCAAC